>NZ_JBFRGC010000017.1:0-184879 GCF_052115145.1 Paenibacillus sp. 2TAB26 | reverse complement strand
GAGTGTATACTGGGGACAGTATTACACTCCTTTTTCTTTTTTAATGCTCACAATTTTTGAAAGGAGCAATCCTGTGGATCCCATCTTTTTTACGATTATAATTATGGTTGTTTTCTTGTTTCTATTGTCATTTATTATCCGAGATTCGATAAACTCGTCTAAATTGACAAAGCAAGTGGAAATGCTTAATACAGAGATCCAAATGCTGAGGAAAGAAATCAAAGAGAACAAACATATTGTTGATAAGCGAGTTTGAGCAGGTCATATCGTTTCAAAGAGAGGCTGTGAGTGCGAGAATGATGGCAGATGAACAGGAACTCCGCGAAATAAAAGAGTCATTAGACAAGCTCGATCAACAGGTCAAGCGGCTCGTTGCTAAGCCAAGACGCAAACGCTCAGGATGGATGAACTTTGTTATTGGCTTTCTTATTGTGCTTGTAGGGATTGGCATGTCAGTTGGAATCTTTGAATTTCTGAAAATGATGAATAACCAATAATAGTCGATAAGGACGAACATCAAAATGAACATAAGCCTGCAATCTTTTCCAACATTATCTAAAGGTATAGTATGGGGTTTGGTTGAAAATTGTTTCTCTCTTGATTACGAAGTGGCGGAAGAATCTGTTAGCAATATTAGCATCATACCTACGGTTGGCGATCAATATGTAGTCATGAAGCTAGATGACGGAAGATGGGAACTTGCCGGAGGAACTTTAGAGCCTAACGAGCACCATATGGATGCCCTTGTTCGTGAAGTGAAAGAAGAACTTGGTGCAGAATTGGTTTCTTATACGTTGTTTGGCTGCTTTCAATGCCGCTCGTTTGCTGATGAGCCATATAGGCCGCATATTCCGCATCCGCATTTTGTGCGGCTAGTCGGCTATGGCGAGGTTAATCTGGTGGAGGCACCGCTTAATCCGCCAGACGGCGAGCAAGTCATTGCCGTTGATGTCGTGGATATTGACGAGGCAGTAGGTAGGTTCGAGCAAATAGGCAGATTTGATATTGCCGAGCTGTACAAGCTTGCTCACCAGTTAAGAAAAGCAGCGCTTAATCAAGGGAAATAAAACATAAAATACAGCTTGAAATGTGAATGGATTACTTAGAATTTTCTGCCGCATATGATATGATAGAAGCAGTGTTTGCAGGTGCAGGACGAATGAACAGGAGGGAACGGAATGGACAAATTACGTTATCCAATTGGCAGGTACTCGTTCGAGGGAATGACGGTTAAGCAGCGTGAACAATGGATTGTAGAGATTGAGAAGCTCCCAGGACAGCTAAGAGCAGCTTTGGCAGATTTGGATGAAGACATGTTGAATACGTCTTATCGAAGCGGCGGATGGAGCTTGCGCCAAGTAGTTCATCATTTGGCAGATGCATCGATGAATAGTTTTACACGATTCAAGCTTGCCCTGACGGAGTCCAATCCGACGATTAAGCCTTTTAACGGGGAACGCTGGGCAGAAACCGCTGACAGCCTGCAAGCATCGACAGATATCAGCTTAGCGATTGTAGAGGGTATTTATGCACGCTGGGTATTGCTGCTTCGTTCAATGAATGCTTCAGATTTCGAAAAAATGTTCTATCATCCAGAGAAGGGCAGTCAAATTGGATTAGCTTATTTTCTTGGATTTGTAGCTTGGCATGGCAAACATCATGTTGCTCAAATTACAAGCTTAAGGGAACGCAAGGATTGGTAGTACAATTCGTAATTATCAATGACAAATAAAGTTACACATTTCAAATAATATAACATGATAAGCTAGATACTTATTATGCGGCTTATCATTTTATCGCGTAACGAGCTTATCTGCCATTGGGCGGCTTCTGCCGTTTGCATATGAAATATAAAATTTGATGTTAACATATTGTGAAAGCAGTTTATATTTCATCATGAAACGGGCTATTGCCGCCAAAGGATGGGTTTTGCTGTTTACGCTTGACGGGAGATACACCATGCTAAAAGGAAAAACAATTATACTCGGCATCACAGGCGGAATTGCAGCCTATAAAGGCGCAGCGCTTTGCAGCAAGCTGGTGCAGGCGGACGTTAATGTGAACGTCATCATGACTGAATCGGCAACAAAATTTATAACGCCGCTCACGTTGCAAACGTTATCTCGCAATCCTGTATATATCGATACGTTTGATGAGAGAGATCCTGCGGTAGTTTCTCATATTCATTTGGCAGATCATGCGGATTTAATCGTCATTGCTCCGGCTACTGCTAATGCAATAGCAAAGCTAGCCGGAGGTCACGCTGATGATATGCTTAGCACAACGCTGCTTGCTGCTACTTGTCCGGTACTCATAGCGCCAGCGATGAATGTACATATGTATGAGCATCCAGCCGTTGTCCATAATTTGGAGCTGCTGGCGTCGCGCGGCGTGATGTTTGTTGAGCCTGGCACCGGGCAGCTCGCATGCGGCTATGTTGCCAAAGGACGCCTTGCCGAACCGGAAGATATCGTAGCTGCAATCGACTCGTGGTTCAGCAAAAACGGAAAGCTAAAAGGGAAGAAATTGCTTGTTACTGCAGGTGGAACGATTGAACGACTGGATCCGGTAAGATATTTGACCAATGACTCGTCAGGCAAGATGGGCTTTGCAATTGCTGAGGCGGGGCTGATGATGGGCGCTGATGTAACTTTAGTTGCGGGCCGTACATCAGCAGAGCCTCCTGCAGGTGTGAAGGTCATTCGTGTGGAGTCCGCGCAGCAAATGCTTGAAGCTGTAACGAGCATCTATGACGACATGGATATTGTCGTGAAGTCGGCAGCGGTAGCCGATTATCGAGCGGTACATGTAAGCGATCAGAAGATGAAGAAAAAAGGCGAGAAGCTCGTACTCGAGCTAGAGCGTACAACGGATATTTTGGAGACATTGGGACAGCACAAGCAGAAGCAGTTTCTTGTTGGTTTTGCGGCAGAAACGGAGCAGATCGAGCATTATGCGATGGACAAGCTGCGCCGCAAGCATTGCGACCTCATCGTTGCTAATGATGTAAGCAAGGACGGAGCGGGCTTTAACGGAGATACCAATATTGTGCAGGTATATGGCGCAGAAGGACTCGTGGAGAAGATGCCGCTATTGTCTAAGCGTGAGGTTGCGAATCGCTTGCTGGAGTTGATTGCAGGGCGGCTAGTGTCTCCTGGAGGGAACGGCTAATGATTGCTAAAGTAATTGTTGACGTGCCGAGCCGCCAGACGGATCGGCCGTTTGACTATGAAGTGCCTGCAGCCTTTGAAGATTGGATTGAGGTCGGCAGCCGCGTTGGCGTTCCTTTTGGCGGCCGCGTCTTGCAAGGGTTTGTCACGGAACTGTCGGAGACGACCGATGTTGCTATAAATCGATTAAAATCGATTTCAGAGCTGCTCGATCATGTTCCGCCTTTATTGCCGGATCTTATTGAACTTGCGAAATGGATGAGCGATAAATATTGTTGCTCATGGACGACAGCGCTTCAGGCTATGATTCCGGCAGCCTTGAAGGGAAAGGCTGAACGGCTGGTTGGCATTCAAGACGAAGAAGCAGCAATGGTGGATCTGCCGCCAGCTATGCTGGAGTGGCTAGGCAGCAGTGGACAGCTTGTTAAACTTGAAGTGCTGCTGGAGCGTTTTCCTGAGCATGCAAAGGCCGTCAAGGCTGCTCTTCGCGAAGGTGTGCTGGTCGAACAAACTTCAATTCGCGATCGACTTGCTGTACGCAAGGTGCTGACCGTATATGTGCCAGATAATGTGGAGGCTGTACGCGTACAGATGGAAGCCTTGCCTTCTCGTGCGGCTAAGCAGCGTGAAGTTCTTGCCTTTATGCTGGAGCATGGCGGACCACTGGCGCTGCAGCAGCTGCTCACTTTGGCAGGGGGCTCTGCGGCAAGTGTTCGTTCACTCGCAGAGAAAGGGCTGCTTGAGCTTAGAGAGGTAGAGCAGCAGCGCGATCCTTATGCGGGTAGAGAATTTGAACGAACGACTCCACTAGAGCTGACAGAAGGCCAGAAAGATGTTTATGACCGTATCGTTAGAGCAGTTGATGCAGGCGAGCCTCAGACGATGCTGCTGCATGGTGTCACGGGAAGCGGGAAAACGGAAGTTTATTTGCAGTCGATTCAATTTTGCTTGGAGCAGGAGAAGCAGGCCATTGTACTCGTTCCTGAAATTTCGCTGACGCCCCAAATGGTTGAGCGTTTTAAAGGACGGTTTGGCGACGCAGTTGCTGTGCTGCATAGCCGGCTTTCGAATGGCGAGCGATACGATGAGTGGCGAAAAATTCGCAGCCGCCAAGTTCAGGTAGCCATTGGCGCACGCTCCGCTATTTTTGCACCATTTGAACGAATTGGGCTTATTATAATTGATGAAGAACATGAATCCTCCTATAAACAGGAGGAAAGTCCGAAGTATCACGCTCGTGATGTGGCGGTCAGAAGAGCGAAGCAGCATGGAGCGGCAGTCGTTCTCGGTTCGGCAACGCCATCGCTGGAATCCTTTGCAGCGGCTAGCCGGCCGCTGTCTGCCCGGGACGAAGGCCGCGAGCCGGCATTGCTGCCAATGCCTAGCCGTGTAGGCGAAAGACCGCTTCCGCCGGTTGCCGTTATCGACATGCGCGAGGAGCTGAAGGAAGGCAACCGCTCGATGTTCAGCCGCTTGCTGCACAGCTCGCTTGCTGAACGTCTCGAGCGCGGAGAGCAATCGGTGCTGCTTCTAAATAGACGCGGTTACTCAACATTTGTGATGTGTAGGTCTTGCGGCTATACTGCAGCTTGTCCCCACTGCGATATTTCATTGACCTATCATCAGAAATCACGGGCGCTGCGCTGCCACTATTGCGGGCATGCCGAGCAGGCCCCAACCACATGTCCTTCTTGTCAAAGCGAGCATATTCGTTATTTTGGAACTGGAACGCAGCGGGTTGAGGAAGAGCTCTCGAAGCTGTTCCCGGGCATTCGTGTTATTCGCATGGATGTGGATACAACTACAAAAAAAAATTCGCATGAAAAGCTTCTGAAGCAGTTTGGCGAGCGTAAAGCGGATGTACTGCTCGGTACGCAAATGGTAGCGAAAGGTCTTGATTTTCCTTTTGTTACTCTAGTTGGCGTAATTGCTGCCGATACATCGCTTAATTTGCCTGATTTTCGCGCTGCAGAACGAACGTTTCAATTGCTTACACAGGTTGCGGGACGTGCAGGCAGGCATCATTTGCCAGGTGAAGTCGTCATTCAAACCTATGCTCCCGAGCATTATGCTGTAGTGACCGCTCAGCAGCATGACTACACTGCTTTTGTGAGTGAAGAGCTGCGTCATCGCAGTGCAATGGGCTATCCGCCTTATTGCAGACTGATTCTCGTTACGATGTCTCATGAGCAGCTGCCGCTGCTATCTTCCATTAGTGAACGATTTGCTTCTGATCTGCGAGAATTAGCGGAAAATGAAGGCGTCCTTATTTCGCTAAGCAGCGGTTTTGGTCGAGCACTGGAGGTGCTTGGGCCAGTAGCATCGCCGATTTCAAGAATGAAAGATCGCTACCGTTTTCAATGTGTGATAAAATATCGTGGGAGTATCGATGCTTCGGCCCTTGTTCGCAAGGCACTCATCCCGTTTACGGATGGTCCGCCGCAGCGCCAGGTGCAATTCAGTATTGACGTAGATCCACAAGTTATATTATAAATAGCTATTACTATTTTAATGAACGTAAAGGAAGGGAATACTATGAGTATCCGTATAATTGTAAAAGAGCCAGATCCGGTATTGCGGGAAGTGGCGAAGGAAGTAACGAAATTTAATGCAAACTTGCAAAAGCTGTTAAAAGATATGGCTGAAACGATGTACGATGCAGAGGGAGTAGGTCTTGCTGCGCCTCAAATCGGCATTTCGAAGCGTGTTATTGTAGTAGATGTAGGCGATGAGAATGGTTTGGTCGAGATGGTTAATCCCGTCATCGTAGAGCAAGAAGGAGAGCAGCTTGGTCCTGAGGGCTGCCTTAGCATTCCGAATCTTAATGGCGACGTGCTGCGTGCTGATCGCATTGTGGTAACCGGACAAGACAGCAGCGGACAGACGTTTACCGTTCAAGCATCTGGTTACTTCGCGCGCGCGTTCCAGCATGAAGTTGATCATTTGAACGGCATATTGTTTACCGATTTGGCGGAGAGCATCTACGACATTTCGGAAAGAGCTAGAAAAGGCGGCGAATAGCTTCATGCGTATCGTATTTATGGGGACGCCAGAATTTGCCGTTCCCTCTTTGAAGCTGCTCCTTGAGCAGCAATATAATGTTGTCGCTGTTGTAACACAGCCTGATCGGCCGAAAGGCCGGAAAAAAACGCTGACGCCGCCGCCTGTAAAGGAAGCGGCGTTGTCGCTTGGACTGCCAGTTCTCCAGCCTGAGCGCATGCGCAGTGCGGAGGCGGTTGCAATGGTTGCTGAGATGCAGCCGGATCTGATTGTAACGGCAGCTTACGGCCAAATATTGCCGAAGGCGCTGCTGGAAATTCCTCGACTTGGATGCATCAACGTGCATGGCTCGCTGCTGCCGAAATATCGCGGCGGCGCACCTATACAGCGTTCGATCATTAATGGCGAGAGTTCAACTGGCGTGACGATTATGTATATGGCAGAAGGACTGGACACCGGCGATATGATTAGCGTCGTGGAACTTCCAATTACCGATGAGGATACATCGGGCACGATGTTTGAGAAGCTGAGCATCGCAGGTGCTGAACTGCTTGGCAAGACGCTTCCTGCAATCGTTGCTGGAGAAGTAAAAGCCGAGCCGCAGCAGCATGAGCGAGCAACCTATGCGCCGAATTTGACCCGCGATGATGAACGAATTGATTGGACAAGACCTGCGCGTGCCATCTTTAATCAGGTGCGAGGATTGTCGCCAATGGCCGGCGCCTTTACGTACTTAAACGGAGAAGTATTCAAAGTGTGGAATTGCGGAGTTCCTTCGGCAGCCACAGCAGCTAAAGCTGCTGCTGAGCCAGGAACCGTAGTTGCCGCAGACAGCAGCGGCATTCATGTTCAAACGGGTGAAGGCGTACTAGTGCTGAAAGAAATTCAGCCCGCTGGAAAAAGAACGATGACCGCAGCAGATTGGCTTAAGGGTGCTCGCTTAGAAGCGGGCACACGATTAGGAGATGGTGGAGCAGCATGACGGAAAGTACACAAAAACCAAGTCCAAATCGCAATAGCAGCAACCGAGCAAAAGGAAAATCCGGAGCGAAAGCAGGTCATAAACGACCTGCTGCCGGCGGGCAGTCTGCTCAAAATAACCAGCAACCGGGACCGCGCAAGGTGAAATCTCCGCGTGAGCTGGCAATGGATACATTAGTAAAGGTTGCACAAACCGGTGCATACAGCAATTTGCAGCTTAATCGCACATTGCAGGATGCAGGTTTGCAGAGAGCGGACGCCGGGCTTGTTACAGAGCTTGTTTACGGCACGATTCAGCGACAAGTGACGCTTGATTACTGGCTTAGCCGCTTTGTATCCAAAGGGCTGAATAAGCTTGAGCCTTGGGTACATCAGCTGCTTCGAATGAGTGCTTATCAGCTATTGTACTTAGATCGCATTCCGGCACATGCTGCTGTGAATGAAGCCGTTACGATTGCAAAGAAACGCGGACATTCCGGTATTTCAGGTATGGTTAACGGCGTGCTCCGCAGTATTGATCGCGGACGAGCTGAGCTGCAGCCAGCTGAAATTAAACATAAAGATCCAATTATGCAAATTGCGCTGCGGCATTCCTATCCAGAATGGCTTGTAAGCCGCTGGGCTACGGCATACGGTTATGAGCAGGCAGAAGCTATCTGCGCTGCGGGCAATGAGCATCCGCATACAAGCGTTCGCGCTAATACACTAAGAGGGAATCGTGATGAAGCGATCGAGCTTCTAAAAGCAGCAGGATATGAGGCTGAGCCTTCTGTCATTGCTCCTGCAGGTATTACGATTAATCGCGGAGGCAATCTGGCCGATACGGACGGATTCCGCGAGGGTGTTTGGTCGGTACAGGATGAAAGCTCCATGCTGGTAGCTGAAGTTGTAGCGCCAAAAGCCGGCATGCAAGTGCTGGATTGCTGCGCGGCACCAGGTGGAAAGAGCGCGCATTTGGCAGAATTGATGGGCGGCAAAGGCAAGGTGTGGGCGAATGATTTGCATGCGCATAAACGTGATTTAATCGTGACGCAAACCGAACGCTTGAAGCTGCGCAATGTTGAAGCGATTACCGAAGATGCTCTCAAATTAGGCGAGCGCTTCAAACCGCAATCGATGGATGCCGTGCTGCTTGACGCACCATGCTCTGGATTCGGCGTTATTAGACGCAAGCCGGAAATCAAATGGACTAAAACCGCAGGCGATGTATCGGATATCGCTGCCATTCAACAGCGTTTATTGCATTCAGTATGTGATTTAGTGCGCCCTGGCGGTGTGCTTGTTTATAGCACATGTACGATAGAGAAGGAAGAAAATGAGCAGCAAGTAGCTCGGTTTCTGCAGGAGCATCCTGAATTTGAATTGGATCGCAATTGGCCAGAGGCTATCGTTGATCAGTTGATGAAAGCTGGAGCCATCGATGAGCATTTTAATGGACAAGCGCAGCTGCTTCCACAGCATTTTGACAGTGACGGATTTTTCATAGCAAGGATGGTAAAGCGTCCATAATCGCTGCTTATGGCTGAACATGGGCGTTTGTGGTAAAATAAATCGATGGCGGTGTTCAGCTTCTATGAGCCGCCCTACTATAAAGGTACAGGTGTGATGAAATGAAACCATGCATATATGACTACACGCTCGAACAGCTTCAACAATGGATGACAGATAATGGTGAGCCAGCATTTCGCGGCGGACAGCTGTTTGATTGGTTATATGTGAAGCGGGTAAAGAGCTTTGAAGATATGTCCAACCTATCGAAAGCCCTTCGCGATAAGCTGGAGGAGAACTTCCAAATTATTACACTTAATGAGATTACAAAGTTTGAATCGAAGGACGGAACGGTGAAGTTTCTATTCGGACTTCATGATGCCCACGCGATTGAGACTGTTATTATGCGCCATAACTACGGCAACAGTATTTGTGTAACGACACAGGTCGGCTGCCGAATCGGCTGTACGTTTTGTGCTTCGACGCTTGGCGGCTTGAAACGCAACTTGACTGCGGGCGAGATCGTAGCGCAGGTTGTTACAGCGCAGATGATGCTTGATGCTACCGGAGAACGTGTATCCAGCATCGTTATTATGGGTTCTGGGGAGCCGTTCGAGAACTATGATGCAACGATGGCTTTCTTGCGTATTATGATCCACGAGAAAGGCCTAAACATCGGTCAGCGTCACATTACGGTTTCGACTAGCGGCATCGTGCCGAGCATGTACAAGTTTGCCGAGGAGAATACACAAATCAACTTGGCACTATCGATCCATGCACCAAATGATGCGCTTCGCTCAAAGCTAATGCCGGTTAACCGTCGTTTTCCTTTTGCTGATGTAATGGCAGCTTGCCATAACTATATTGCGAAGACTGGCCGGAGAATAACATTTGAATACGCCTTGATCGGCGGTGTTAATGATCAAGCTGAGCATGCGCAGGAGCTGGCAGACGTGCTGCAAGGAATGTTGTGCCATGTTAACTTGATTCCTGTAAACCATGTCCCTGAACGCAATTATGTTCGGACTCCGCGCGAGGACATCTTTGAATTCCAGCGTGTACTTGAGAAAAATAAAGTGAGTGTAACGATCCGCAGGGAACAAGGGCATGACATTGCAGCTGCATGCGGCCAATTAAGAGCAAAACATATGGAGTCTCAGGCGAGGTGATGATTGATTGTTAACGGCAAACCGCAGTGATATTGGACGGGTTCGTCATGTCAATGAAGACCAATCATGGGTAAGTCAACTGAATAATGGAGTAACGCTTGCCATCGTAGCTGATGGCATGGGCGGCCATCAGGCTGGAGACGTTGCAAGCCAGAGGGCAGTTGACGCTTTCCGAAGCATGCTGGAGAAAAGCGCCGCTAAAGAGGACTTGTCTCTGCAAGAAGGAAAAATGCTCATAAGACAAGCGATTTCGCAGGCGAATGACGCTGTCTTTGAGCTTGCTTCCCAGAACGAGCAGTATCGGAATATGGGTACTACGATCGTGGCCGCTTTAGTGAAACAGGACAATGCTATTATAGGCCATGTGGGAGACAGTCGCGCTTACAAGATTACCGAGGGCGTCATTACACAATTAACGAATGATCATACACTTGTGAATGAATTGGTCAAGTCTGGCCAGCTTAGCGCAGAGGAGGCTGCTCACCACCCAAGGCGCAACGTATTGACTCGTGCAGTTGGTACGGATTCTCAAGTTGAAATCGATGTTCAAGCGGTAGAGTGGTCCGCACAGGACGTGCTGCTGCTGTGCAGCGATGGATTATCAAATATGGTGAGCGATCAGGAAATGCTGCAAACGGTCACGACGGATCAACTTGAGCTGGATGCAAAAGCTGATCATCTCATTTCGCTTGCGCTGCAAGCAGGCGGGGACGACAATATAACTGTCGTACTTCTCCAAGAAGCAGCTGGCACGAATCGAGAGGGGTGACAAGGATGATTGGACAGGATTTAGGCGGACGTTATGAAATATTGACTCGCATAGGCGGCGGCGGGATGGCGCTTGTGTATAAAGCGCATGATGTGCTGCTTAATAGAAAAGTCGCAGTGAAGGTGCTGCGGCAGCAATTTGTGCATGATGAAGAATTTATTCGCCGATTCCGTCGTGAAGCACAGTCAGCAGCTGCGCTATCTCATCCGAATGTCGTCAGCATTTATGATGTAGGACAAGAAGAAGATACGCATTATATCGTTATGGAATATATAGAAGGCCATAATTTGAATGAAATTATACAAGAACGAGCGCCGTTGCAGCCAGATGAAGCGGTGCGCATTGCTATGCAAATTGCAGATGCGCTTGATCACGCGCATCAAAATCACATTATTCATCGTGATATTAAGCCGCATAATATATTAATTGGCAAAAATGGACGTGTAAAGGTTACGGATTTTGGTATCGCAAGGGCGGTTACTTCATCCACGATTACACAGACAGGCTCGGTTATCGGATCGGTTCACTATTTTTCCCCTGAGCATGCCAAAGGAATCAATACCGGAGAAAAGTCTGACTTATATTCGCTTGGCATCGTGCTCTATCAAATGCTGACAGCTAAGCTGCCGTTTCTTGGCGAGAGCCCAATCAGCGTAGCTTTGAAGCATTTGCAAGAAAATTTCGAGGAGCCACGAATCGTTAATCCGCATATTCCGCAAAGCGTTGAAAATGTTATTCTCAAAGCGATGCGTAAAAATCCAAGTGAACGTTATAATTCAGCACATGAAATGCTGCTAGATTTGGATACCTGCCTTCGTCCCGATCGGTTGAAGGAACCCAAAATCACATTCGCACATGTTAATGATTTGGAAGAGACGCGAGTGATGCCTGCTATTCGCGGCGATATTCGGCCAACAGAAAACACACAAGAGATCGCGCGGCCTGTCAGCTCGGCAAATGATGAGCAGCAAAAAGAAGTTGAATTGCAGCCAAAGTCCAAGAGCTGGAAAAAACCGCTTACTGTCGTAGGTGTTACACTGCTCATACTGGCGATTATTATATTTGGCTTCATCAAACTTCTTGGGGTGCTTGATGTTGCAGAAGTAGACGTGCCTACTGTCGTAGGCAAAACCGAAATTGAAGCGCGTCAAGCGATTGAGGGCGCGGGGCTTAAGATAGAAGATCCAACCATTCGCGAGCATAACAAGGAAATTCCGAAGGATCAGGTTATAAGTCAGTCAAAAATGAATATGCGAGTCAAGGAAGGCTCCCTTATTCAATTAACGGTGAGTGACGGACCTGAGCTGGAAGAAATTGATAATTATGTTGGGAAAGCGTTGCAGACCGCTATTGATGAGCTTATTACACTTGGGATAACAGAGGATCAAATCGTAATTGAAGATCCTATTTTCAGTGAAGAAGCTCCAGATACGATCATTCAGCAGTCGCCAAAACCGGGTGAAGCCTACAATCCTGAATCGGTTGAATTTAAATTCGTGGTCAGCAAAGGCCGCGAGACCGTTGAGATGCCTAACTTAATTAACAAGCCGCTTGATGTAGCCAAGGATTTAATCAAAGCATACGAGCTTACATTAGACAAAGCTGATATTTTGTATGCTTCGAGTTATTTGCATGAGAAGGATCATGTCATTAGCCAAAGTCCATTCCAACCTAATGAGAAAGTAACCAAAGGGGAAAAAATTACAATCACTGTCAGCTCAGGGCCACCAGCCGATGCGAAAGAGCATAAGTTTAATATTATGATTTCACCGGCGGAAGCAGGCAAAGCAAGTGAAGTTCGAATTGAATACTCCGATGCACGCGGTGAAAATATCGTATCAGAGAAACGTAAAATTACAGGAATGGAAACCTTCGTAGTTACCGTTCTTGTCTCACCGGATACGGAAGCCAGAGTAACGGTATTCCGAGACAATCAGTTTATTGATATCAAAACAATTACGTACAAAGAAATAGTCAATGGCACGAATTCATCCAATTTGACTATTCCGGGTAATGAAGTGAAGGAAACAGAAGCGCCGACACAAACGGAGGTTACCCAAAACAATGATGAGCCAATCGAAGAAGAGCAGCAGCAAGAGCAGCAACAGCCATAATAGCAAAGAGGGTCATCTCAAAGGCACGATAGTAAAAGCGCTCAGTGGCTATTACTACGTAAGAGCGGAGAATGCGGCGTCGGACTCGGCAACAGTCCAATGCCGCGCTAGAGGCGTCTTTAAGAATAAGGGCTTAACGCCGCTTGTAGGCGATGCAGTGATGTATAGCTTGACGGAGAACGGTGAAGGAACCGTCGAGGAGCTGCTGCCTCGTACATCAGAGCTTATTCGACCGCCAGTTGCGAATATCGATCTTGCGATTCTTGTGTTTTCGGTTACAGAGCCTGCTCTCAATTTGCAATTGCTGGATAAGTTCCTTGTGCATATCGAGCATGCAGGCATACCAGCAGTATTATGCTTAAGCAAGCAGGACTTAGAGAAAGACGGTTTGGAAACGGAGGAGGCGCAAGCTGCGGCTGCCTCCGTTAATCGTATATACAGAGCACTTGGATATGAGGTGTTCGGGACAAGCTCTCGTTTGGGAGAAGGCATTGCTCCATTTCAAGAAAAGTTGAAAGGCCATATGGCCGTATTTGCCGGACAATCAGGCGTAGGCAAGTCATCACTGCTTAATGCGATCGTTCCTGGTCTTAAGCTGGAGACAAATGAAATCAGCAATCGTCTTGGACGAGGCAAGCATACAACGAGGCATGTGGAGCTTATTGAAATTGGAGGCGGCTTAGTCGCTGATACACCAGGTTTCAGCCAGCTGGACTTTCAGGAGCTGGGTATCGAAGATTTAGGTTATTGTTTTGTAGAAATGCGCGAGCTGTCTCCCGATTGTAAATTCCGTGGGTGCACGCATGTAAGTGAACCAGGCTGCGCCGTGCTTGCTGCGGTTGAGAGCGGGAAAATAGAAAAAAGCAGGCATGACCACTACTTGCTGTTTTTGACGGAGATGAGAGAGAAAAAACGGAGGTACTAACAACTATGACGATTATTGCCCCTTCCATATTATCGGCCAACTTTGCAAGGCTAGGAGAGGAAGTTCAAGCTGTCGAAGCGGCAGGAGCAGATTGGATTCACATCGATGTGATGGACGGTCATTTTGTCCCCAATCTAACTTTTGGACCGCCGGTCATTTCAGCTATCAGGCCTGTGACGAAGCTTCCTTTTGATGTGCATTTGATGATTGAACGTCCGGAACTTTCAATTGAGGACTATATTGCAGCAGGCGCGGACCGCATTACTATTCATGCTGAAGCTTGCGTGCATTTGCATAGAACCGTCCATTACATAAGAGAAAAAGGACTGCCTGTGGGCGTAGCAATTAATCCGGCAACACCTGTATCTGTTCTGGAGCCTATTTTGCATGATCTTGATCTCGTGCTTATTATGACGGTTAACCCTGGATTTGGGGGTCAGAAGTTCATTCCTTATTCGCTTGTGAAGCTGCGCCAGCTTCGTGCGATGCTGGAGGAGCAGGGACTAGATGATGTTCATGTCCAGGTTGACGGTGGTGTTAATCAAACAACGGCAGCAGTCATTCGTGAAGCTGGCGCTAGTGTGCTTGTGGCAGGAAGTGCCGTGTTCTCAGAGGTAGACCGAGCCGCGGCAATCGCGGTATTGCGCTAGGAGGTACTGCGATGAATGAACGGTTGAAAACAACACTCTGGCTGTTGATGTATACATTTCTTGCCGGACTGCTGCTAGCGCTATTCTCGATGATATCGGATTTTTATCGGTATCTCTTCTCACTGCTCGCATTGTACGTGGGCATTCGCTTTTTCCGGAGATTTGAAAAGCTAGGCATGCGAATCGCTTTTTTCGCGCTATCGATAGTATTTTATTTACTAATTGCTGTCGTTGGAGCGGCTATTATATATATAAGAGATAATCCAATGCCAATAACGGGCGCATAATAGGCTTTCCCCTCAGACGCACTATGGAATAGGACAAACTGACGACGCATAGGATGTTTACATGAGCGTAGTAATGTTGTCACGGATAAATTCGATGAGCGTGTCTGAGGAGGGATGAGGCATGAAATTTTATACAATCAAACTGCCTAAATTTTTGGGCGGGTTCGTAAAGGCGATTTTGAATACCTTCCAAAAAAATTAGGTCTAGATGCTGCAGGACACCCTTCGGCCGTGATCGTAGAAAAGCAAAAAAAAAAGCACCTGAGCGCTCAGGTGCTTTTGTCTATGGCCATTGCCATCATTATACGCGTGTAACTTTACCAGCTTTAAGTGCGCGTGTGCTAACATAAACACGTTTCGGTTTACCATCAACCAAAATGCGAACCTTTTGCACGTTTACGCCCCAAGAACGACGAGTTTTGTTGTTTGCGTGGGAAACGTTGTTACCTTTACCAGGTGCTTTACCTGTAAGAAAACATTTGCGGGACATGACTACACCTCCTTTAAATCTTGCTTGAACAAAACGGATTCCATTAATATGGCTTCGTTATGCGTGAGGAAAATTTCATTCGTAAGCGAAATAACATTTAAACACACTTGAATATCGTATCACAAACATTGGTTCTGTTCAACCTAAATATAAGGACAAGGATGTTCTTTATCGCTTTTAAAGCGAGCAACCATGCAGAATAACTGGATTTATTGAACAGACTTCTATAAAGGAGCCGTTTATAGTACAATAATACTTAGTCCATAATACATACAGTAAGGGAGTGTATTTCCATGCCAATGCAGCTAAGCACAGAATTAGGTTCCATACATGTCTCAGACCATTGCATAGCCATTATTGCGGGCTCTGCGGCCATGGATTGTTATGGACTTGTCGGGATGGCTTCACGCAAACAGCTAAAGGACGGAATTGCCGAGTTGCTCGGACGAGACAATTTGACTCGCGGCGTTGAAGTTAGACGAGTAAATGAAGAATTGCATATTGATCTCTACATCATCGTAAGCTATGGAACAAAAATTTCCGAGGTAGCGCATAACATTCAATCCAAGGTAAAATATGTGCTGAACGACGTAATCGGTCTACAAGTGGAAGAAGTCCATATAATTGTGCAGGATGTCAGGGTACTTAAGTAACAGGGAGGGAAATTTCGTTGAGTAAGCGCTTTATAAACGGATCTGATTTTACCGCAATGGCACTGCTCGGCGCGGATTATTTACAGCGAAACGCAGAGCACGTTAATGCATTAAATGTATTCCCAGTGCCGGATGGCGACACGGGAACAAACATGAACTTAACGATGTCCTCAGGCGTTCGCGAGCTGCGCAGCAAGCCGTCAAGCAGCATTGGAAAAACGACAGAAGCCTTATCTAAGGGGCTGCTGATGGGGGCTCGGGGCAATTCCGGCGTTATCTTGTCACAGCTGTTCAGAGGTTTCTCCAGGTCGCTTGCCGGTCTTGAAGAAGCGGGAACGGTGCAAATAGCCGCTGCTTTGCAATACGGTGTTGACCTCGCTTATAAAGCTGTCGTAAAGCCTGTAGAAGGAACGATTCTTACCGTTGCCAAGGAAGCTGCGAAGCATGCCGTTCAGTACGCCCGTAGAACGAGTGACGTGGCTGAGTTGATGCACGAGGTGCATCAGAAGGCATATGAAGCTTTGCAGCGTACGCCTGATTTATTGCCTGTACTAAAGCAGGTTGGCGTAGTCGATTCTGGCGGACAAGGTCTCGTGTTTATTTATGAGGGTTTCGTACGCAGCCTAGCAGAAATCGATGGCCAGCTTGATACTTATTCGATGCCGTCAGAAGCAGCTCCACCTGAAGAAGTGGCTGTTCCTATTATCGTGCCACCAATTCGCAAGCAAGAGCCGATCTCGGCACAAGCACGCTTAGCGACGGAAGCTATTGAATTTTTATACGATATGGAATTTTTTATCAATCGCAAGCTAAGCGGACAAGCGGGAGCGTTTTTTGATGAATCCGCTTACAAACGTGCTCTTGGGAAAGATGGAGACTCTATATTGGTCATAACAGAAGACGATATTATTAAAGTTCATGTACACTCTCGCAAACCGGGAGACGTACTGAACCTATCGCTTCCTTACGGAGAATTAACCGATATTCATATTCTTAATATGCGCGAGCAGCATCGTGATTTGCTTGAGCATGAGGCAGTGGATTCAGCCGTTGTTGACTATTCTGCAGCAGAACTGCTTGCAGGGCAGGCCGTACAGGGAGTTCCGCCTGGTCAAGTATTTGAATGGGCGCCGTTTGGAATTATTGCTGTTGCTCTAGGCGAGGGGATTACGAACATTTTCCTCGAAAATGAAGTGGATACGGTATTGTCTGGTGGTCAGACGATGAATCCGAGCACAGAAGATTTTGTGAAGGCGATCGAGGCTCTATCAGCAGAGCATATCTATATATTACCGAATAACGGAAATATTATTTTGGCAGCTGAACAAGCTGCTGAGCTTAGCGAGCGGAATGTTACGATTATCCCAACTCGCACGATACCTCAGGGTTTAGCCGCTGTACTTGCTTTTAAGGAAGACGAGACGGCTGAACGAAATAGCGCATGGATGAAAAACGCTGCTGAGCAGGTTATGTCGGGACAAGTAACAAAGGCTGTGCGAGATACGACCATTGAAGGTGTGGATATTCGCGAGGGCGATTACATCGGCATTAAAGAAAAGACGATAGTTGTATCCAAAGCAAGCTTGCTCGAAGCCTGCCAATCGCTCATTGCTAACATGCTCGATGCAGGTGGAGATTTGCTGACGATTTTGTCAGGTGAGGATGCGGAAGCGACAGAAACGGCGTCGTTATGCGAATGGATCGGAGAGCAGTATCCTGATCTGGAGCTTGAATTGCAAAAAGGCGGACAACCGCTGTATCCGTATGTTTTTGCTTTGGAGTAAATGTAATCGTTCTAACAATGGGAGGAAATGGCCATGGGAAAGGTCCGAATAGTAACGGATAGCACATCTGATATTCCGGAAGAGGTCAAGAAGCGCTTGGGGATATCGGTAGTTCCCCTTAAGGTGCTGTTTGGCGAGGAGACGTTTCTAGATGCCGTGACGATTACGTCCGAACAATTCTACGAGAAGCTTGCGCAGTCATCTGTTCTTCCTACAACATCTCAGCCATCACCAAACGAGTTCTCAGAAGTATATGAGCGCTTGCTTGCGGAGGACGCTGATTCACCTATTATTTCTATTCATTTGTCGGCCGCGCTCAGCGGTACGTATCAATCGGCTGTCATTGCTCATTCCATGCTCGAGCAAGAAGCGGATATTACGATAATCGATTCTAAATCTGCTTCATACGGGTTCGGACTACGTGTTGTGAGAGCTGCCGAAATGGCACAAGCAGGCGAATCGAAAGAACGGATTATCGAAGAGATTGAGCGTCTTGAGCGCAGTACTAATTTATACTTTCTAGTCGACACGTTGGAATATTTGCAAAAGGGCGGAAGAATTGGCAAAGCATCCGCGCTGATCGGTTCGATTCTTAACATAAAGCCTATCTTATCTTTGGACAAAGATGGGGTTGTGCTAGCTGTAGATAAAGTGCGCGGCTCTAAGAAGGCGATGGCTCGTATTATTGAACTATTGAAACAATCGTATGGCGATGAGCCGGTCGGTATGACTATGGCTTACTCTTTCAGTAAAGACACAGCTGAGGATTTGTGTGAGCTATTGAAAGCCCAGTTCAATGTACAAGAAATGAACTGGACGACGGTAGGTGCTGTTATCGGCACGCATACGGGACCTGGCACATCGGCCGTGTTTATGTACAGGATGTGATCGTAAAATGACTCTTGATCAAATTTCTGTTCGGCAAATCAAAGGCGTGAGTGCTCCCAAGGAATTGGAGCTTCACGCCTTTGGCGTGAGAACAGTGGCGGATATACTTGATTATTTTCCATTTCGCTATGAGGATTATCGCATTCGTGAGCTGACCGATGTAAAGGAAGGCGAGAAGGTGACGGTTCTAGGACATGTCCGAGGCATTCCAATGCTGCAGCGATATGGAAAAAGCAAATCAAGATTAACATGCAAGGTTGAGGTTGGGCAGTGGCTCGTGACGGCAGTCTGGTTTAATCGGCATTTTCTGCAGGACCAGCTTGTCATTGGCCGTGAGATTATGCTTACGGGCAAGTGGGAACAGCAGCGCCTGCAAATGACGATATCGGACTCGGAGTTTCCTGGCAGCGGCGGACCGGCTAAATCGGGAACGCTGCAGCCGGTTTATTCGGTAGGCGGAAGCATCACACAGCCTTGGATGCGGAAGACCGTGCGTCAAGCGTTGACGCAATATGGGTCGATGATTGAAGAAATTTTGCCGTTTGAGCTTGTGGAGCAGCATCATTTGATGCCCAGACGCGACGCGGTGCATCGCATTCATTTGCCGGATGATACGAAGGAAGGATTGCAGGCGCGCAAACGATTGGTATACGAGGAGCTGTTTCTGTTTCAGTTGAAGCTCCAAGCGTATCGGGCTCTTAATCGCAAGCGGAATGATGGCATCGCACATAGGATTGAGAGTGAGACGATTCGTCAATTTGCCGCAACCCTTCCGTTTGAGCTGACAGATGCTCAGAAGAAGGTCGTTAATGAAATTTGTGTCGATATGAGAAGGCCGTCCTGCATGAATCGGCTGCTTCAAGGCGACGTTGGCTCCGGCAAAACGGTTGTGGCAGCTATTGCACTGTATGTTGCGGTGAAATCAGGTCATCAAGGGGCTTTGATGGTGCCAACAGAAATACTGGCTGATCAGCACATGCGCTCGCTTACAAAAATGTTCGCAGAGCTCGGAATTGAGGTTGCTCTTCTAACGGGAAGTGTAACAGAGCGCAAACGCAGGGATGTGCTTGCGGGGCTTCAAATGGGCATGATTGATATTGTCGTTGGAACGCATGCTCTAATTCAGGACGATGTTTTTTTTCGGAGCCTTGGGCTCGTCGTTGTGGATGAACAGCATCGTTTCGGTGTCAATCAGCGGAGCGTGCTGCGGCGCAAAGGGATGAACCCCGATGTGCTTACGATGACAGCAACGCCGATTCCGAGAACGATGGCGATTACCGCATTCGGCGATATGGACGTGTCGACGATTCGCGAGCGGCCGCATGGGCGCAAGCCGATTAAGACGTATTGGGTTAAGCACAGCATGATGGAGCGTGTGCTCGCTTTTATAAGGAAAGAAGTAAATAAGGGGCGTCAAGCTTACATCATCTGCCCGCTGATCGAGGAGTCGGAGAAGCTCGATGTGCAAAATGCGATTGATCTGTATGTGCAAACGCAGCAGTCGTTTCCAGATTTGCGGGTAGGCCTGCTGCATGGACGCCTTTCAGCTGCGGAGAAGGAAAGCGTGATGGGTGCTTTTGGCGCAAATGAAACGCATGTGCTTGTGGCGACGACGGTCGTTGAGGTAGGCGTCGACGTTCCTAATGCGACACTTATGATCATTATGGATTCGGAGCGATTCGGATTATCCCAGCTGCATCAGCTGCGAGGACGTGTAGGGCGGGGAGAGCATCAATCACATTGTATATTAGTAGCCGATCCGAAATCAGAAACGGGACGCGAGCGAATGAAGGTCATGACGGACACGGATGACGGATTTGAAGTGTCTAAGCGGGATCTTGAGATTCGTGGTCCGGGCGATTTTTTTGGCACGAAGCAAAGCGGCTTGCCAGAGTTTCGTTTGGCTGACATGGTCGCTGACTATGAGCTGCTGGAGCTTGCTAGGGATGATGCCGCTGAATTAACAGGACGAGATGATTTTTGGACGAATGAGTCGTTCGTTAGATTGCGCAGCTTGCTGGAGCAGGATCAATTTTTTCAAGGGGAACAGCTGGACTAGGCAATATTCACCTCCTTTCGGCATATAGTTTAACGATGTGACTGGATTGCCTGATGGAGGTGTCAACGAAGTGAGTTACCAAAACTATGGGATTAAGCCTCAGCTGGTCGAGCGTGTTAAATACAAAATGAAAAACCCTGCTGTGAAGGAACGGATTAGGGACCTGCTAGGAAATGTGACCAAATACGATTTGCAAGACCGGCCAAAGGTTAGACGGCTTGTGAAAGCGGCGTCCGTTATTTTGCAGGAGCAGCTTACGGATACACAGGAAGACCAGATTGTTGCTTTCATTATGGCGCAAAAGATTGACCCGAACAACACGTTTCACTTGCTGAAACTGTGGGGGATGTTTCGCTGACCGCTTTGGTCAGCGATTTTTTTTTTTTTTATTTGGCAACGGGAACATCGTTCCGCTTGGTTTGCTGCTACCATAGCTCGAGCTGCTCGTCCACTTCAATGCGCTCGATTAAAGAAGAGTCGTCGTTTCGGACGCTTCCGACTGCAAGGGAGACAGGGTAAGCTTCAAGCTCATACGATGAGTATGGCTTAAGGAGTGGAGTGATCATCTTAACGTCCGTTACTGCGCGGTTCAGCCACAGCTGCTCTGCCTCGGGCCGCAAAATGACCGGCATGCGATCATGAACCTCGGAAACGAACTCGTTTGGTGTAGTTGTTAAAATCGTACAGCTATTTATTTTGGTCCCTTCAGGAGAAATCCAGGTCTCGTACAGACCGGCCATGCTGAATAAGGAGCGGTTCTTGAGTACGAAGCGCATCGGCTGCTTGCCTTGTGCTGTCGTTTTCCATTCATAGAAACCATCGGCAGGGATGAGGCAGCGCTTGCGCTGCAGCGGGGCCTGAAAGGCTGGTTTGCTCGCTGCTGTCTCTGATCGAGCATTCAGCATCTGGAAACCAATTTTCGGATCATCCGCCCATGGCGGCACAAGTCCCCACTTCAGCTCGCCTAGCCGATTATTTTGGCCATCATTTATAATGGTCAGCACCTGCTGGCTCGGAGCTATATTATATTTCGGACGGTGAAAAGGTACCATCGTTTCTTCGATCATATACCTAACCATCAGCTCTTCCAACGTAACTGTGAGTGTATACCTTCCGCACATGGCTGTCATCTCCTTTCTAATGCTTTTATTATACATCGTGAGCGCTCGAATCGCATATGTTGCATACACGGTATGACGAACTGCTCCGTGGCTGATACTGGATATATAGGGTTTAAACTAGGCAGCAAGCTTGTATAGTCAACGACGCGATAGGAGGAGCACTGACAATGGACAAAAAGCATGAGGGACGGTCTTATCGCCGTACATTCGGTTACTGGCTAGGGCAGCTGCTCGCGCTCCCCAGTGCTGCGTTTGACTATGCAGTAGGCAAGTGGGGGGCAATGAGCGCATCGGATGCGATGATTGCGGAAGCAACACCGCTGCAGCTTTCAGCTTCTTCCGTTGCAAAATTGAAGTATGCATGGTCGAAGCATTTTGAATCTGCTGATGCTTCAGCAGTGACAAGCTGGAATGAAAAGGAACTTGCGCTAATCGAACGAATTCGCGCTGAGACTGCTGCTGCCAATCGGAATAACGTGACGAGAACGGAAGCTTATCGTATTTTGTATTTCCGCACTCCGGAGCTGCACTGGGCGCTGCTTGCGCATATGGTGTCCCGGAATGGCGGCTGGAATATGACTGACTTGCAAGGCGAGTGGCTTCCATGGCTGCTGAACTCGAAACAGCGGTTGGCCGTGTTTCGTTTTTTGGAGCAGGCCAATGCATTGATATTTCAAGATGCTTACCCACAGCTGCTCTTGTATGAACGGAGCAGGCGCGAGGGGAGGAGCTTGTTCCATCTGCTGCCTGCTTTTGGCGTATCCTCGTTTATGGCGCCGGTCTGGAAGCAGTACTGGCGAGATCGCGACGCGGTGCCGCTCACGATCGCATTAATCGTTAATGAGCAGCATTATATCGAGCAGCGTGTTGTGCAGCATCCCTTTTTTCGAGAGAAGGTGCTGCATACGTTATTTTTTGGTCTGCAATCGCTGCTTCAGCTGAACGGGGTTATTTTCCCCTATGGCAATGGCCCGGGAAAAGGGGAAGGAGCGTTTGCGCTGCGGCTCTCTGGTCTTATTTTGGAGCGGTTTGAAAATATAGAAGAGAGAATTGAATTCGGCAAGCGTCTATATGCGATGTTATTCGGTGTGCCGCGCGTCTATGAAGGAGCTAGATCCTTCGCTGCTGCGGTTAAGCATACAGGCTCGCGTGCCGACTACGCGCCGCATATGTTTACGCGTGTACGTCAGCAGCCTCCACAGCCAATTTATAAGGAGCGTCTGCTGGGTGCACGTTTAAAGCCTGGTGCTGAGCCGCTTTACAGCCCAGAGCTTAGTGCAGCTTGGAACGATCAACCCCTTGTAATGCCGGAGCCTGGGGATTGGTTTACGTCCGTTGCCGACATTTCGCCTTATTTTCAAAAGCTGCCAATGCCGCATTCTTTTGAAATTACGAATGAATATGGGCTCATGCTTAACAAGATCGAACTGGCTGTACTTGCGGTGCAGCGTGGCAATAAGTGAAGCCCCAGACTTCGACACTTGTTGGCGGAGCCGGACGAGTTCGAGGGAAAAAGCCAGAAGCGATACAAAATAATATCAAAGGAAAACAGGAACTGCTTCGTTGGCCCTTCTGCCAGTTGAGCAGTTCCTGTTCAAGGATGAGTTTTACTTTAGGCTGCTTTGAGCGAAGCTAACGGAACAGAGCACTCCTTATTCCCAAGCAGCAGCGCCTTCAATATCGTAAATAGAGAACCATTCGCCATCGACCATGAAGCGGCCTTTCAGCTGATCTACGCGGTCGACGATTCCGCTGACGGTCAGTTCCTCTTGTGGATGAAATAAACGGAGCGTAATGGGCTGCCGATGCTGCAGCGATTCTGTCACGGAGCGGGCTACATGTTCCCATTCCTGCTCATCTAGCTCCACCCGTTCACGCAGCCGCAATGTCTTCTCCTGCTCATTGATTGCGACTTTGTGCTCGGGCAGCATCATCCGGCTCGACTCCCAAAGTCCGTTGCCTTCAAGTTTTTTTCTCATTTGTAATGTCCTCCGATCTTCTCAGAGCGATGCTGCGCTTGCCCCGCATCCGTAATGGACACCGCTCTCAAAATAGTGGCATCCCCATATTTCCTCTTCAAGGCGTCCGTTGCCCGCTCAAGCGCCATCGTCTTCTCGCGGTTCGGATCAAACAGGGAAAGTTGGTATTCGTCATCCTGCGAAAATTGCGATAGGCTGACGCCAACCTTCCTTACGGGATAACCGTCCCAATGCCGCAGCATCAGCTCTACCGCGGCCCGATAAACCTGATTCGTGACGTTCGTCGGATCGTCCATCTTCATCTGACGGCTAAAGCCCGTAGGCCGATCATAATCGGCACCCATTAATCCGACGGAAACGACATGCCCCATATATCCTTTGCCTCGGCAGCGCTGGCAAACGAGCTCGGTCAGCTCAAGCAGTACAACTTTGATCTCCTCCAGCTTCCCATAGTCACGCGGGAGCGTCATCATATGCCCGATGGCCTTAGGCGCAACCTGATGCGTGCCCGGCGTTACGGGACTTTTGTCAATTCCGTTTGCGATGTTCCAATACAGCTCCGCGTTGATATCGGAGTTTTTGCCGAATTTACGGCGCATCATCAGCTTCAGCTTCTCAAGCGGCGTTGCCGCTAATTGGCCGATCGTCTCCAGTCCCATCGATTGGAAGTGCCTCGTCATCCGGCTGCCGACCATGAACATCTTGGAGACGGGCAAGGTCCAGAGCGTATCCTCAAGATTGTCTCTGGAGAGGGTGTAAATGCCTGCATCGTTTTTTTTCGCATAGTTGTCACAGGCCGTCTTAGCCAAAATTTTATTCTCCGCAATACCGAAGCGGGTGTACACTCCTAGCTCTTCTTGGATGCGGGTTTGGATATGATGAGCCAGCTCATCCGGTGAGCCGTACAAATGCAGCGAGCCCGTCACATCGAGAAATTGCTCATCGATTGAATAAGGTTCGACGAGGTCTGTGTAGGATTGATAAATGCTCGTAATCATCATAGAAACATCGATATACAGCTGCATGCGCGGTTTGATGATAATTAAATCCGGGCATTTCGCCAGCGAGTCGCCCAGCCGCTCAGCAGTCGTTACTCCAAATGACTTGGCGATCGGGCAAGCAGCCAGAATGATGCCGGAGCGGCGTTCGGGGTCGCCCGCAACAGCAACCGGCAGATGGCGATACTCGGGATGCTCCGCCTTCTCCACCGATGCATAAAACGATTGGCAATCCGCAAGCATAATGACTTTGTTAAGAGACATTTCGGCTCACCAGCTCTGCTGCTAATACATTTGCCGCAAGAAAGACGCGCTGTGCGCCGGAGTCTATACAAAAGGCTCTGACATAACCGTCTCTTACAGATAGGACACGAATCCTTCGTTTCGTAAACTTGCCTTTTTTGCTCATATAAATCACATCTACGACACAACCGACTAGGCTGAACCATTTTTCCATTGTCATGATGCATCTCCTCCATAACAAGAACGTTTGTTCTTATTATATACAGAACGCACGTTCTTATACTAGAGGTTATTTGTGGTTATTATTGACAAGGTTTGGTTGGGAACAGCTTCGCAGTCCAATTAGGCGTACGAATGCTATACGCGGAGCAGCACGAAAACCAATCACAAATAGGACAGTACATATTTACATCCATAATGCGCCAAAATAGAAGCAACATGGAAACGAAGGGTGCCGTTATGAACAAACAAAACACAGGTAGGCTAACGCCGTTTAGTCCGTCGCTGCATGCGAATGTCAAAACCATTCGCGATTGCTTCGGCAACAGCACGGATATCGTAATCCGAATGTTTCGCAGCGATGCGGCTCCAGAACGTGAGATTGCCATTATTTATGTGGATGGAATCGTGAACTCGCAAATCATTAATGAGAGTGTCATGGAGCCGTTAATGTCAATGAGGCTGCCGCAGCATGCTCATGTGAAGGGAAGCAAGCTGCTGGAAGCGCTTCGCAGCTGCGTCGTTTCAATCGGCTCGGTACAGAGTGTGGACACATTGGAGTATGCACTCCAATATATGACGGACGGATTATGTGTCATTATGGCGGATGGCAGCGCGGAAGCGCTGACGGCGGATGTGAACGGCGGCGAACAGCGCAGTGTTACGATTCCTCAGACACAGACCGTGATTCGTGGTCCGCAGCATGCTTTTGTAGAAAATATTCAAACGAACATCAGCTTGGTCAGGCGCATAATACGTTCCTCTGACCTTCATGTGCAGGTGCACAAGATCGGTCAGCAAACGCATACGAACGTAGCTGTTATGTATTTGCATGGAATAGCAGATGAAGGGATCGTTAAGGAGGTTTACCGCAGACTGGCGGCCATTGACATTGACGGTGTGCTGGAGAGCGGATACGTGGAAGAGTTTATTCAAGATGATACGTTCACGCTGTTTCCAACGCTTTCAAATACAGAGAGGCCGGACTCCGTGGCAGCAGCGCTGCTGGAGGGAAGAGTAGCGGTAATGATAGACGGCTCGCCTATGGTCTTAATGGCCCCGACTACATTTTTTTCGTTTTTTCAATCGCCAGAGGATTATTATCAACGATATGATATTGCATCCTTCGTTCGTCTCATCCGTTACGGTTCATATATCGTGTCCATTCTGCTGCCTGCCTTGTATATCGCAGTTACAACCTTTCATCAGGAGATGCTTCCGACAACGCTGCTCATTAGTCTAGCGGCGCAGCGAGAAGGGATTCCGTTCCCTGGACTGGTTGAGGCGCTGTTGATGGAGGTTACTTTCGAGGTGCTGCGAGAAGCAGGATTACGAATGCCGCGGGCGATTGGGCCCGCCATATCTATCGTGGGCGCTCTCGTACTCGGCCAGTCGGCTGTTCAGGCGGGCATCGTGTCAGCGGGTATGGTGATCATCGTATCCTTTACGGCGATTTCCAATTTTGTAATGCCGGAATTCAACATGGCGGCCACATCTCGCATTATTCGTTTTATCTTTATGATTATGGCCGGTATTTTTGGGTTTTTCGGCATTTTCATTTCTGTATTGTTTATGCTGATCCATTTGGTATCGCTGCGCTCGTTCGGAGTGCCATATATGTCTCCGCTGGCACCAGGTCCTACAAAGCTAGGACCATGGCGAGACGTGTTCGTCAGGCTGCCATGGTGGGCGGTCGTGCTTCGACCTCTAGATTTGAATCTGCGTAATCCAAGGCGGCGGCCGAACGGAAAAAAACCGCAGGCACAGCGTCATTCCGATAAGGCGTAATGAAAGGGGGAACCTGCCATGAAAAAATGGAGGCTGCTGCTGCCGATGCTCATTTGTTTGCTGGCAACGGGCTGCTGGAATCGCATAGAGCTGAATGATATTGCGATTGTTTCTGCTACCGGCGTTGATTGGAAGGATGGGAAATGGGTGTTGTCGTATCAAGTGGTCATACCGGAAGCCATTTCCAGTCAAAGCGCGAGCAACAGCACAGCGGCGGTCCATGTTTTTTCCACGCAAGGGGAAAGCTTCAGAAGCGCGGTCAGCAAAGCAAGCCAGGAGACGTCGCGGCGCCTCTATTTCGCACATAATCAAATTGTCATTATCGGTCAGGCTGCTGCGCGCAAAGGACTGGGACCACTCCTAGACACCTATTTGCGCAATCATGATTCCCGCGAGACGGTGAGTGTTTTCTTGTCAAAGGGAAGCGCGCGCCGGATGCTCGAACAATTGATTCCGCTTGAGAAAATTCCAGGCGCAGCCATACAGCGCATGATCAATAATGAAGAGATGAACAGCTCAGCCTTCCGTCAAATGACGATTCATAAAGTACTGCTTGATTTGCTGGGAACGACAAGGGCCACTGGCATACCCGGATTAATTGTGTCCGGTACGAAAGAAAGTGTGGACAATGCAGGGCAGCTTGCGTACACCAGTACACCTTCAAAGGTCAGATTGTTTGAGCTGGGCCTTATTGAAGGTGACAAGCTGGTAGGCTGGATCAACAACGAAGAAAGCCAAGGCCTGATGTGGCTTGCAAATCAAGTAAAAAAAACGACGGTTTCATTCGCATGCTCAGCGGACAAGAACGAGCCGAAAAACTCATCTATTCGCATCACACATTCGGATACAACGCAGACTCCTAAATCTTCAGATGGCAATTGGCTGATGGATTTGAACGTAAAGGCGACTGGAACGCTGATGGAGTACAATTGCGAGGGTGATCTCATGAATCCGAAAGAAATAGAGAAGATACAAAAACGGATTGAGGACGAGATTGCCGCAATTATGCAAAAAGGCTGGAGCGCTGTCAGTAAGCATAAAGCAGATGTAATCGGCTTCGGAACGATCATTCACAATAAATATCCAAAGCAATGGTTAAAAACGTCGGGCAGCTGGTCGGAGCAGTTTTCGAACATCGAAATAAAGATGAAAGTTAAGGTGAATTTGAATTCAACTGGCCTTAGCGGAAGTGGATTTAAGAAGGCGCAGGAAAAGGACCACCAATAACATAAGCAGAAAGGAGACCCTATGCAGCAGATTGGCAAAAACCAGCTTTCGATTTTGATCATCGTTTTTTTGATAGGCAGCACCCCTTTGTTCGAGCTCGGCATACAGGCGAAGCAGGATGCTTGGCTGGCGATGACGCTTGCTGCGATTGCTGGTCTGCTGCTTATCGTTATGTACGTCCAGGTGCAGAAGCGTTCCCCGAATTCGGAGCTTGCTGAGCTTTATGTTATACACTTCGGAAAATGGATCGGCGGCTTTGTAGGCATACTTCACGCGTTATGGTTTGCTTATGAATCGATGCGCAACGTACGGGACGTCGGGGAGCTTACGATGACGGCGCTGCTGACCTTTACCCCGAAATGGATTGTTATGCTGCTGATTATGAGCGCCGCCGCTTATACCGTCAGCAAGGGAGTGGAAGTATTTGTCCGTGTCGTACAGCTTCTATTTCCGATTGCAGCGCTCAGCTATGCTTTTATTATTTTGCTCCTGTTTGTTGCCAGGTTGCCCAAAATAGCACATTTGCTTCCCGTTTTTGAACACGGAATTGGGCCTGTCGTGAAGGCGGCCTTTCCAGATTTAGTATCTTTTCCATTTGGGCAAATGGTTATTTTTTTCGTTTTTTGGAAACACGTGAGCGAGAAGAAAGGGATTGGGCCAGTCACTTACAAGGCCTATATTGGCGTATCTTTATTTCTAATTCTAATGAATATCATTACGCTATGCGTATTAGGGCCGGAGCTGTCCTCGCTTACAGCACTGCCGCTGCTTGAGGTTGTGCAGTTAATTAGGCTTGCTAATATATTGGAGAGGCTTGATGTGCTTGTAACATTGCTTCTGTTCATCGGTCTATATGTCAAAATGACGGCGCTATACATGGCATCGGTATTCATGTTCAATATGATCACTGGTATTGCCTACCGATATTGTGTGCTGCCCATTGGTCTCATTATTTATGGGGCGTCGTTTATCGAAGCCAATAATACTTCCCATATTTGGATTGGACTCGATGTTACGCTGAAGATTGCGCCGTTGTTCCAAATTGTGCTGCCGCTGCTTATGCTTTTCGTCGGAATACGCAAGAAATACAAAAAGGCTGCATGATTGAAAGTTGCGCACAGTGCTCACCCAAGCGGATAGGCTGACATATTTTATGGGTAAGTGAGCCGTTTATGCTTGCTTGAGGAGGATACGCGTGAGCGATGCCAATAGCTGCATGACAAGCATTATTCTCGTTACCTACAATAAGCTTGAATACACGAAGCAATGTGTGGAGAGTATTCGGAGACATACGCAGAGAGGCAGCTATGAGCTGATTATTGTAGATAATGGTTCGACGGATGATACGGTAAAATGGGCTAAAAGCGAGAGCGATATTATCGTAATCGACAATGGCAGCAATGCTGGTTTTCCTAAGGGCTGCAACCAAGGATTGGCCGCGGCCTCGGGCGATCTTCTGATGCTGCTAAATAACGATACAATCGTAACGCCAAGCTGGCTTGACGGTCTCAAGCGCTGCTTATTTAGTGATGAACGAATCGGGGCGGTCAGCCCCGTTACGAATTCGGCTTCCTACTGGACGACGATCCCGGTCACCTATACGACGATAGATGAAATGGAGCTGTTTGCTTCGGCACTGCATGCCAACCCTGACAGAACAAAATGGGAGGAGCGCGTGAAGCTGGTCGGCTACTGCCTTTTGCTGCGGAGAGAAGCATGGGAGAAAACGGGATCGCTCGACGAGATCTTCGGTATCGGCAACTTTGAAGATGATGATTATAGCCTGCGGCTCCGGCTGGCGGGATATAAGCTGATGCTGTGCGGCGATACGTTTATTCATCATTACGGGAGCATCTCCTTTAGCTCAGAGCCAGAACAATATGTACAAAACTTCAGAAAAAATGCCATTGTTTTTATGTCCAAATGGGGCTTTGACCCTGGTGATGCAACGTATATTAGAATGGATTTTAGCACCGTAATTGAGCGGGAATCGCATGAGTACAGACGCGAGAATTGCTCGATTATGGAAATAGGCTGCGGGTGCGGAGCTACGATATTGCATATGAAAAAGCAATTCCCATCCGCAATATGGTACGGAGTTGAGCGTAACGAGCTGGCGGCTAGAGTAGCAGAAGCTTCGGGAATTACTGTATTCCGCTCGAATGATCCGAAGGATTGGAGGCTGCCTGCTGAAGGTCTTGACGGCATCGTAATCGGAGATGCTCATGCATACGGGACACCGCAAGCCATGAAAAATCTAGTTCGTCTTCTAAAACCTGGCGGCTGGCTAGTCGGGTGCTTTGCCAATCGCTATTATTTCAACAATATTCGGCAATATTTAGATCCTGTTAATGCACAAGCACAGCATCAAGCGGCATCACAGTACTCAGCACAACAAGTTAGCCAGCTTTATTTGCAGGCCGGTTTTACCTATGTGAAGATTACACGTGCGGATAATAAACCGCAGGAGCAGCTAGAATACATCCATCTGTTAGAGCAGCTAACGTCTGAAGAGATGTCAAAAGAGCTGACAGCCGCTTATTTGCTCGTATATGGACGCCTTGCTCCAGCAGCAGAGACCAAAGGAAAGGCAGACTTAGAAAGTTCGAAGGCCGCTGAAGAAGCAAAGGTTGAATGGCTGGATGAGCATATTGATTTAGGGCAATGACAGCTGGTGCAGGAGCTGCACGTTCTGGCTGCCGTATATAGTAAGAGGATGAGTATCGTGGCTTGATGATAATCATTTTCAAAAAAAACTAGCATTAAATGCGGGTTTTGCTATACAATGAATGGTATTGACGAAACCGAATATGTTCCGGGGAGCTGGTTAGGCCGGCTGAGAGGGGATTTTCTATACAATTCCGACCCGTTAAACCTGATCTGGATAATGCCAGCGTAGGGACAGAAGCTCTGTTTAGTAAGCAGGCGAGATCAAATTGATCAAGCATTTGCTGTATAAACAGCTGCACAGCCAATGATATGGCGTCCTCCGGATTAGGGGGACGCTTTTTTTTGTTGCGATTAGAATGATGCAGCCATGGAACCGGATACTACGAGGAGTCGTCGCCTATAAGAATCGAAGCATGGAGAGGGGAACAACATCATGAATCAGAAAAAAACAGGGCATTTGTCGTGGAAAATCGTGGCCGCGATGCTAGTGTTCGTATTGGCGCTGGCAGGCTGCGGCGGTGGCGCTGGGAACAAGGGCGAACAGCCGAAAGAGCAAGAGGGAACAGCGGACAAGCCGCTAGAGAAGGTGCAGGTTGTACTCGACTGGACACCAAATACGAATCATACCGGACTTTATGTAGCTAGAGATAAAGGTTTTTTTAAGGAGCAAGGTCTGGATGTTGAAATTATTCAACCAGGACAAAGCGGTGCCGATCAAATGGTCGCTTCGGGCAATGTGCAGTTTGGTGTAAGTTATCAGGAGTCTGTCACGATGGCGAGAATTGCCGGCGTGCCGCTCGTATCGATCGCCGCTGTCATTCAGCACAATACCTCAGGTTTTGCTTCACCGCTTGCAAAGGGAATCGATTCACCTGAGAAATTTGAAGGCAAAACGTATGGCGGCTGGGGCGCTCCTGTTGAGGAGGCGGTCATTCAATCGCTTATGCAGGAGAAGGGCGCAGATGTAAGTAAAGTAAATATGATAAGCATCGGCGACGGCGACTTCTTTACGGCAGTGAAACGCGATATTGATTTTGCATGGATTTACTACGCATGGACTGGCGTGGAAGCAGAGCTGCGCGGCGAGAAGATCAATATGGTTTATTTAACAGACTACAGCGACAAACTGGATTATTATACGCCGGTAATCGTGACGAACGAAGATTTGATTAAGAATAAGCCGGAAACAGTCAAAGCGTTTACTGCTGCCGTATCCAAAGGCTACCAATACGCGATCAGCAATGCGGAGGATGCAGCAGAAATTTTAATAAAAGCAGAGCCGGATTTGAATGCGGAGCTTGTGCGCGCCAGCCAAAAATGGTTAAGCTCGAAATATCAGGATGACGCACCGCGCTGGGGCGAACAGAAGCTAAGCGTATGGGAAAACTATGCAGCATGGATGTTTGAGCACAAGCTGCTGGAGAAGGAGCTTGAAGCGGAGAAGGCATTTACGAACGAATTTTTACCACAATAAGCTATTCGAACATACGGAGGGCGGGAAAGCCCGTTCTCACTTACAACGATGAGAAAGAAGGAAATCAAATGGCAAACGCATTAGTAAGTATTCAAATTTTACCGACAACACCAGGCGGCGAGAGCGTAATTCCCTACGTAGATCGTGCCATTGATATTATTAAAGCGGCCGGTGTTCCTTACCGTGTAGCACCGCTTGAAACGACGATGGAGGGTGAGCTGAGCCATCTGCTCAGCGTCGTACAGTCGATGAGCGAGGCGATGGCGGAGATGGGCTGCCCGTCCGTTATTTCACAAATTAAAATTTACTACAATCCGGCAAACGGCGCTTCCATGGGCAGGCTGCTGGAGAAATATCCAGATGGGCAATAAGAAATCGATTTGGTCGAAAATATGGCAGCCGGCAGCGCTGCTGATCGTGCTGATTGCCTGTTGGCAGGCAGCTGCATCACTTGGATTATTTCAACAATGGCTCATTCCTTCTCCGATATCGATCGTGAAGGGAGCTATCGCGATTTGGCCGAGGTTAATGATGCATACGGGAGCAACAGTGCAGCTGACACTTATCGGCTTTTTAGGAGGATCGGCGGTGGGCTTAATGCTCGCCGCTTTGCTGCATTTAATTCCTGGCGTTCGATCGGCGGTATATCCACTGCTCGTGCTGTCGCAAAACGTACCCATCATAGCGATTGCTCCAATTTTGACGATGCTGCTAGGCTATGGCATGCTGCCAAAGGCGCTGCTGGTCATCATGGTATGTTTTTTCCCCATCACGGTTGCCATGCTGAGCGGGCTTATGAATACCGATGCACAGCTTCGCAACTATTTGCAAATGATCGGTATTCGCAAATGGCAGCTGTTTTGGAAACTAGAGCTTCCTCATGCGATTGTTCATTTATTTTCCGGCTTGAAGATTGCGGCTTCATATAGTGTGTTAAGTGCGGTTGTTGCCGAATGGCTTGGTACAAACAAGGGTCTTGGCTCATTTATGCTTATTTCGTCCAAAGGTTTTATGCCAGATCGTGTATTTGCGGCAGTTGCCATCATCGTTGCGCTGAGCTTGACTTTATTTGGTTTAGTAACGTTAGCGGAGCGTCTTGTCATACGTTGGCGCCCTGAGAAAGAGGTGAGCTGACAGTGGTCAATCGTGCTGAGCATCATTCAGTGACGCTTCAAACGCAAAATATTCGAATGAAGTTTGGCAAAGGACAGATGAGCAAAGAAGTGCTTGGCGGGTTATCCATTTCAATAGCAGATGGGGAGTTCGTATCGATTGTAGGGCCGTCCGGCAGCGGTAAAACAACCTTGTTTCAAATTATCGGCGGTTTGGAACGTCCTACGGAAGGCGAAATTTGGATCGATGGCAAGCAAACGACGGGCGAACGCGGACATATTTCCTATATGCCGCAGCAATCGTCGCTGCTTCCATGGCAAACCGTTGCCGGCAATATAGAGTTGTCTCTTACGATCTCTGGCGTTGATAAAAAACTCGCGAAGGCGAGGACAAAGGAATGGCTCGAGCGAATCGGGCTGCAGGAATATGCGGATTCTTATCCGCATGTGCTCTCTGGAGGAATGCAGCAGCGGGTTTCTTTCCTCCGGGCACTGCTTGCTCCGCAGAATCTCATGCTGCTGGATGAACCGTTTGGCGCACTGGACGCCTTGACGCGGCAGCAAATGCAGCAGTGGCTTATGTCGATCTGGGAGCTGAATCGAAGATCGGTGCTGCTCGTTACCCATAGTATTGAAGAGGCTTTGTTTCTATCGGATCGGATTATTGTGCTGTCACCATCGCCGGCAGTGGTGCTGGAGGAATTTCAAGTGCCATTCGAGCGTCCGCGTCATGAGTCTTTATGGACAGACCCACGGTTTTATGCGATGAAGCAGCGCATTTATGATCTGCTTAAGACGGGTGCGAAGGAAGGAAACGTATAGATGGCGATACAAACAAGCAATGATCCGCGCGAAGGGCAATTGTACTCGGAATCTCCTCAGCAGGAAGGCACATGCATAGACGCGCATATTCATATTGATTTGTATGAAGCAGAGCAGCGTGATGAGCTTCTAGAGCGTGCGTTCGCAGAAGGTGTAGCAGCTGTGATTGCCGTATCTATGCATTTGGAATCGTCTATTGTGAACCGTGACATTGCCCTGCGTTACGCAGGGCGTGTGCACCCTGCTTATGGTTTCCACCCAGAACAGCCCATACCAGCCGATAAGGAGCTTGATGAGCTATTCGATTGGATTCGTTTGCGTCATGAAGCAGGGGAACGGTTTGCAATTGGCGAAGTAGGGCTGCCGTATTATACGCGAACAGAAGCGCAGCAAGCTGGGGGAAATATCGTTTTTGATGAGAATCCATACCTGCAGCTGCTGGATCGGTTTGCTGCGCTGGCCAACGAACTTGATCGTCCGATTGTATTGCATGCAGTATATGAGGACGCCGGCAAAGCTTGCGACATATTGGAGCGGCATGGTGTTCGCAGAGCGCATTTTCATTGGTTCAAGGGTGATGCTGAGGTTATCCGCCGAATGGCGGCAAGCGGCTACTTGGTGTCGATAACGCCAGACGTCGCTTACGAGGCAGAAATACAGCAGCTTGTAAGGGAGTATCCCATTGAGCTGCTGATGGTGGAAACGGATGGGCCATGGCCGTTCGAGGAAATCTATGCGGGTCAGCAGACGCGGCCTGCAATGGCTGCAGATGCAGCAAAGCATATTGCGAATATAAAGCAGCTGCCAGCTGTGCAGGTTGTGGAAATAATGCTAGCCAATACGCGCCGCTTTTATGGACTCCTATAGTATTCCATTCATACAGAAAAGGCCGCTCCATCAGAATGAACAATCTGAGGATGCGGCCCTTTTATATTTAAAATGCAAAAAAACATAGTGGTAGAGTCGACCTTTCATACCACTTTGTCCATTGCCACTTGCGCTTTCACAGCATACAAAGATAAGGACAAGGCAATAGATGGCAAGCCAAAGTGGACAGTAGAAAGGAGACAGACGATGGCACAGCTGACGAAACAACAATTTATTGAACAATTAGCTCCGACGGTTATAAGAATAAGGCGAGAAGGATCAACGATGTTTCCATCCGTACGTTTAGCGCAAAATGTACTCGAAACCGGCGGTGTTATTCACCCGTGGTACAACTTAGGCGGTATCAAGGTGGGCAGTGGACAGACGAATGCATATTGGCACGGAGAAGCGGTCGTTAAAGGAACATGGGAGGTCGTCGATGGCCGAAGCGAGAGTACTCGCGCTGCTTTCCGAGCCTATGAGAGCGTCTATCATTTTTATAAGGATTTGGATTTGCTGCTGGCTACTTCGCGTTATGAGCGTGTTCGCAAGGCAGTGACGCCAGAACAGCAAGCTGACATGCTGTACGCATGCGGCTATGCGACAGATCCGGCTTATCCAGCCAAATTAAAAGCCATTATTTCGCAGTATGGGTTGAAAAAATATGATGCTTTAGGAAGCACGCCGCTGCCTAAGCCAGAGAAGCTGAAGGATGCAGAGCTTGTTGTCGTTTTGTACAAGGGAGAGGTTATTTCAGATGGCTACTTGCTCAAGGGTACAACTTGGGTACCGGCAAGGCTGCTTGGTGAAGCGCTCGGAGCGAAGATTGATTGGACGGGGAAAAAGGTTACCGTAAACGGCAAAGAGCTCGACTCGATTTTGTCCGAAGCAACAGGTTATGTACAAATAAGAGATCTGTCCGCGGAGCTTGGGTTAACCGCTAGTTGGGAACCGACTGCGCGAGTCATATTGCTGTCGCAGGTGAAAGCAGGCAGTTAGTTAAGCGATTTAAGCTCCTTCCATCCTCTAAAATAAGCAAGAAGCCAGCGGATCATCCGTTGGCTTCTCTTTTTGTGGTGCCGTTTAGAAATCATGCTATGGAATGAGCAGTTTATTTGCCTTTTTTGGATGCAGCCCAAAAAGCGAGTACGACAAGGGGGATAAAAATGTACCACGGAATGGTAATTGTACCGCCAACAATAACAGCGAGCACCATCACGATCAAGACACCGAGAATAATGTAAAGACAGCCTCTGCCGAACGTTTCCATCATTAATCGCCTCCTAAAGCTTAGGTTTTGCCGAGGCAAAACCTCCTTCGCAAGCAGTCACTTCTTGAGAGTATATTCGGTAATAACGTTTTTATGGGTGATATGGTTCCAAAAATTGAAGGGACAAAGAGGCTGCTGTATGAAATCAAACGGCCCAAAACAAACAAAAAAATGACCCGCATCGCTGCGGGCCGGTGTCCTAGATCTATATATCAACAGTGGGGTTGATGTCTCTAAGTATAAAAAACGAACCTTAACGCAGCATTAAAAATGTTTGTCGGTTTGTTTACAATAGCGTTCGTTACGAATGGCTGGAATCGTCCAATAGGTGGCCATTCTCCAGATCCATTCCATCGGTCCCATTTTGAAAAAGGAGAGCCAGATCATACTGAATATCATTTGGATAATATAAATGCCGATGCAAAGCAGTGTCGTTTGAATAGGGCTAAGCATACCGTTTAAATTAAAAAATGCTGCCGCCATAAGCACGATAATCGTTTGCCCTAAATAGTTGGTTAAAGCCATTTGGCCATAGGCGCTTAAAGGTTTGAGCAGCGTACGAATAAATGGATGCTGAACAGCCCGTACAAGAGTAGTGACATAAAATAAAGCGACAAGAAGACCTATAAATGCGGCTGCTCCTTGGTAAATTTGCATGGCTATCATTTCAGATGAAGAGCTGCCTTCTTCAATGACCATAACATTTTGCTCGGGTAGTATATGGTACTGGATAAAGATACCAATAGCGGCCATTGGAAAAGAGATCCAATGCAGCTTGCGAATCGCAGATTTTGACTCTGCAAGACGTTGAAACACCTTATATTGTCCAGCTGCAAGCCCAAGCAGAAACAAGGGTAGAATAAGCAATAGTTTGCCTCCTAGAAAGGCGGCAGGAAGTATAAGCGCTAAAGCGATAATCAAATTGATTTTTGGTTTAAACTTGTAGAAAGGAAGAAGGATAAAGCCGGCAATTGCGTAAAGAAACAAGGCTTCTCCAGGATGGAATTTCTGATGAACAAATCCTATGGCTAGCAAAAAAATAAGCCGGCGAATAAATAAAAGGTAGCCGTTATTGCCTTTCTCGATCGCTCTAGATAGAAATAAATAAAAGCCTACGCCGAATAAAAAGGTGAATATGACATAGAAACGCGATTCTACCGTCAAATCTAGGATACGAGACATATACCAATTAGCAGTCCCCGCTTCAGCTGGCGCTACGTTAAGAAGGGGCAAAATATTGACAAGCAGAATGCCAATTAAAGCAAAACCTCGCAAATAATCAAGCGTTTCAATTCGTTTGTTTTCAGAAATAGGGTTCAAGCAACATACACTCCTAATCTTTACTTTGAATATAAAATGGTTTGGACTTTATTTTAAAAGGAATCTTTCCCTGTGAAGATCACAACAATAATTACAGCAGCGACAGTTCTTATCGTTTTTAACCATTGATTCATAAGTGGTTGCCTCCTCTGATGTTCAATAATCTATTTCCTATCATAAAGAAAAAAACGATAGGCAGCCATCGATTAGAGTGACATTAAAGGTGACAAGATTGTAAGATGCACTATAGGTAGAAACAGAAATAGGACGGAGCAGATTAAGCAGCTGCTCCGTCCTATTTTTAAGTAAACTGACTAATGTATCTGGTTATGGTCTGGCACAAAACGTCCATGCTCCGGAACCGCAATTTCTTTAAATTTTTTCGTAAGAAGCTTGAGATTATCAGACAAGGTTGCGCCAAACATCGGTTCCCCGTGACCGGTAATCGCCAAATTCGGATTCAGATCTTTGAGATTTCTAACGGATTGCTCGGCGGCTTTCCAATTAGTCGTAAAGTATTTAGGGGGACCGCTAATTTCCTGCTCCTGTATGATGACCTTATATAGCGATTCCTGCTTAACTGTTGCAAAAGCGTCACCTGCAATCAAAGTGCCATCCTCAGGACGGAAAAATGAAGTATGTCCTGGTGTATGCCCCGGCGTATGAATATACTTCCAGCCTGGCATTCCCGGCAAACTGCCGTCTGTTGGAAAGGGATGAACTTTGTCGTCGAGGTGAATTCCTTTATGGGGGAAGAAGGTAGAAAGCTCAGACAAGAGACCGCCATGTACAGAGGAGTCCGCGGGCGGATAATCGGATTCTCCACTCAAATAGGGCAGCTCCAGCTTGTGCGCGTACACGGGCACATTCCAGTGTTCAATCAATTCAATAATGGCACCAACATGATCGAAATGGCCATGAGTAAGCAGAATCGCTTGAGGAGCGGAATCAAAGCGTTCCTCTGCTTCTTTAATAATTTTATGGGCGGATCCTGGCATGCCTGCATCAATAAGAGCCCAGCCCGCTTCTGGTTTCTTTGGATCACCTACAAAACAAATATTGACGAATTGGATTGAGTAACAATAAACATCAGGCCGATAAGCAAGTCCATTTCCACTAGCAGAAGTCGTTATCGGCACAAAAGAATGCTCGAATGAGCTCTCCAACGTAAAACGCCTCCTTTTTCATCATTCTCTTATATAAACTGTCCAAATGACTATTGGTTATGCTTTTGGTTTAAGCAGATCATTATTCTAAGAATGAAATAATAGTGATTGGTACAAATTAAGGTGCAATATTTCTAGGAGGTGATGGTCATGGAGAAAACGTATGATTTACCCAAATTTCCGGAGTCTTATTGGTCAGAAACGTCGAGCCGGCAATCTTCATACGCCATACTTGAAGAAAATATAGAAGTTGATATTGCCGTCGTTGGAGGCGGGATTTCGGGTGTAACAGCTGCTTATTTATTAGCTCAGGAAGGGTTTAAAGTTGCCCTTATAGAAGCGGGTCAGCTTCTTAATGGAACAACGGCGCATACCACTGCGAAGATAACAGCGCAGCATGATCTTATTTATGATGAACTTATGCAGAAAGCTGGAGCGGAAAAGGCTGCATTATATTACAAAGCGAACAATGATGCCCTTCAATTCATTAAGGAAACGATCAAGCTGCATAAAATGGAATGCGGATATTCCGTACAGGATGCGTATGTTTATACCGATTCAGAGGCATACATAACTAAGCTTGAGAACGAGATGTCTGCTTATTCGTCGCTCGGCATTCCTGGCTCTTTCACGGATCAAATTCCTTTGCAGATCCCAGTCAAAGCGGCTGTCATCATGCAGGATCAAGCGCAGTTTCATCCATTGCAATATTTGTATGAGCTTGTACGGAAGTTCGTAGAAGCAGGTGGATTTATTTATGAGAATACGACAGCTATTGATGTAGAAACAGGCCCATTGCCGGAAGTGATTACAAGCAAAGGATACCGAATTAAATGTAAGCATGTCGTTTCTTGTACTCATTTTCCATTCTTTGATGGGCATGGGTTTTATTTCTCAAGAATGCATGCAGATCGTTCCTATGTACTCGGCATTCATGTCGAGGATGACATTAAAGGCGGCATGTACATAAGCGCTGAGGACCCTAAGCGCTCGATTCGCTATGTGGAAACGTCGAAAAACACAAGGCTGCTTCTCATTGGCGGTCAAAGCCATAAAACAGGTCAAGGGATTTGTACAATTAATTATTATGAGGAGCTGAAAAGATACGCGGAGCAGCATTTTCGGGTAAAGGAAATTGCGTATCGTTGGTCGGCCCAGGATCTTGTTACTGGTGATAAGATCCCGTATATTGGCCGAATAACGGAATCTTCCACTAATGTTTTTGTTGCGACAGGCTATCGTAAATGGGGCATGACGAATGGCACAGCCGCCGCTTTGCTTATTAGAGATTTAATTATGAAGAAGGATAATGCATATGAGGAGCTTTATGCGCCTTCACGCTCGATGTCGCTCGGAACGATCGCGAATCTTATTGTAGATAACGCCGATGTGGCGAAGCATCTTATCGCGGGCAAGCTCGAAATGGCTCATAAGCGTCCGGAGGATTTGGCACTGGATGAAGGCAGTGTCGTGCTTTTGCATGGAAAAAGAGCAGGAGCTTACAAATCAGAGGATGGAAAATTATTTCTCGTAGACACAACCTGCACACATATGGGCTGTGAAGTGGAATGGAATAATGGGGATCGCACATGGGATTGTCCTTGTCATGGCTCAAGATTTGCGATTAATGGCGATGTGATGGAGGGGCCTGCAGAAGAGCCTTTAAAAACCTTGCATCTTCGGCATTAAAAATGAACCCTGATACGTCAAACCATTCCAAATAAGAAAGGAGTACATCTGTGAAAAAAAAGTGGGATTTAGCAGCTTTAGCATCCATTCCATTAATTATGACGCTCGCTAACTCAATGTTGATTCCCGTATTGCCCTTAATGAAGAAAAAACTGAATATCTCTTCTGTGCAGTCGAGCTTAATCATAACGGTTTATGCTGCAGTCTCAATTATTTGTATTCCAATCGCTGGGTATCTGTCAGATCGTTACGGACGGAAAATAGTCATTATTATAGGCTTGTCCATTGCAGCGATTGGAGGACTGATATCAGGCTTAGCTGCTTGGTTGATGCATTCCCACGTTTATGCGGTCATTTTGGCAGGAAGATTTATACAAGGGATTGGTGCTGCAGGTGCTTTTCCAATTGTCCTTCCGTTAGTAGGTGACATGTTCGAGAGTGAGGAGGAAGTTAGCAGTGGGCTTGGGATGATTGAGACCTCCAATACATTTGGAAAAGTGCTCAGTCCGGTATTAGGTTCGGCGCTTGCCCTAGTTATATGGTACTTGCCTCTTGCTGTTATTCCGTTCATATCATTAATTTCAATCATTGGGGTTATTTTCCTCGTAAAGGAGCCTAAATCAAAGCAAAAGAAAAAAGAAGAGAGCAGTTTAAAAAAGTTTTTTCAATCCATTAAATCGATACTCGCTGAGAAGGGTCACTGGCTTTATGCAACCTTTGCCATTGGTGGTCTTGCAATGTTCATTATGTTCGGATTTCTATATTATCTGTCATCAGTCTTAGAGGACCATTACAAAATCGAAGGCATTTGGAAAGGATTGCTGCTAGCCATTCCTTTAAGCGCCATATGCCTTGCTTCGTTCATCACTGGAAAAATTGTAGGGGAAAACAAAGCGAAAATGAAGTGGTTTATTGTCATCGGCACTGCTGTACTTGCGGGGATGATGCTGGTTTGTGGAATCATCAATACAAAAGGGATATTTTTTCTAATTACCTTTATGTTTATAAGCGGAGCTGGTATTGGATTAGCCTTGCCGAGCTTGGACGCTTTAATAACGGAAGGGATAGAGAAAAAACAGCGAGGCACCATTACCTCGCTGTATAGCAGCACGCGTTTTATAGGCGTAGCCGTAGGTCCATTGATTGCATCAGTATTGCTCAATAACGAAGCATTGCTATTTTATTTGTTTGCGGGATTTGCATTGCTTTGCTCCATACTAGCCTTGCTGACGATTAAGCCAAGCAAGCAGAAATCGGCTTCGTGAGAAGGATTATATATGATCAGCTGCACGAAGCATTTCGAGGATGGGTTAGCTGCATGCTATCCCATCTTTATCACGATCCAATTTCAAGGAGTATCCGGGCTCTCCTTTATGTAAAGGCGCGGCCCCAGCTGCTTTAGCAGCTGCACAATTGGCATAATAAACGGTTTCTTCTGTTGGCTTCGGCTGCTCCATCGCTTCATCCATAACGAATAATACACGCGTTCCGTCCTCTAAATCAGTCAAAAGATTTCCAATCCACGAACCAGCGCCGCGATTATCCTTAGGAGAAACATAAGCGATATCCGCACCAGCACCGCCTTCTTTGCACATGGCCATCGGCCATTCATCTCGATCATAGCCCTTTTTGGTTGGAATCCCCCGTAACGAGGCTTCACGATTAGCGTTAGCGCCATCTCGATCGATCGTACAAACCGCTGAAGCACCTGCACGAATGGCTGCTGCAATATGCGCCATCGTCTCTGGATAACGATCAGTAGGCAAATGGATCGTCATTCCATACTCTGAAGCAGTGGAAGCCGGGTTTGAATCAGAACTGATAATGAATTGTCCGCATCCTGTGAGGATAAGGGTTAGGGTGAGTAATGCGGCTAACAATGATCTCATGATGTGTCTCCATTTCTAGTCATTTGAAACCATCATACAATACAGCTTGCAGTCGCGGATAGGATGAGGTTTACAATACTGTGCAAAAACGGATAATTTCGAATATAAAATGAATGTAACGGAGAAAAAAAGAAGACCTATCGAGTAGGTCTTCGGAGGAAGTGTATGAGGATAATATAGAAGCTCAGTGTTTAGAGGGTTATCTGCCGTAACCGCCGAATGCACCACAAGTGCAAGCGATAATAACCAACAAGATGAAAAGGACCAGAATCGTACCAGTGTTAGTGAAAGCACCGCCAACGTGACCGGACATTTTTCATAGCACCTCCTTTGAATTGAAGATTCTATAGGTTATGCTCCACTTTTTCTTTTTGATTGGGTGTTTGTCATAGAGACATTATATATATGTCACTAGCCTATGAGAGCCTTTTGTGATGGAGAATTTGGAGATTTATTCGGAATTCAGCATATGGGATATGCTTTATTTTAAAACGTGTGCAGAAGGATTAGAGATATCCTTATTTTCAATGAGCTGCAATAAAAGGTCAAAAAATTGTTGACGCTGCTCAGTGGAGAAGTTGCTTAATAATTGCTCTGCAATTTCCGCTTGAAATGCTAGAACTTGACTTATATTCGCTTGCGCGAGTTCTGTGAGCTCTAACAGCGTAGCTCGACGATCAGTCGGATCGGGGATTCGGATAAGAAGTGTATCCCGTTCCAGAGCATCAACAAAATCGGTAACGGTACGCGCTTTAATGCCTAGTTCAGATGCTAGTTCATTCATGCGAATTTTCCCGGCTTTGTAGACGACAGATAGAAGGCGCAGCCTTGGGCCGGTAATTTGATAAGGCATGTTAAGCGCGGATAATTGTGTTTCAAATTCTCTTTGAATATAGTGTGTTGTCCTCATTAATACATGAATGATGTCTATAGGTACCGGATTGTCCGAGTGCGTAAACATAAGTGCCTCCTTGTTCGACGTATAATCGGTATCGCCGAGCTGTTTATTTTCTATTTTAGCTGATTGTTTTCAAGTTGCAAAACTTCGCATACGTTATTAGCTAATACCTGCTATATCAGTATTTCATATCTTGACACCTCTAATATTAGTGTGTATCCTCAGTAATATAATATAGTGAGGATACTCACTAAAATGAGAGACAATTTTTAATAGGATCAAAATGATAATTATTGGAGGGAATGGTATGGTTGGTTCGGAATTTAAAAATGGGGACAAGCTGCTGCGAGTACTCGTTGTTACTTTAATATTCTCAGTAATGAACGGCACGATGTTTAATGTGGCTCTTCCGGCAATCGGTGAGGAGTTTAATCTGATTCCTTCACAAGTGAGCTGGATTATGACGTCTTATATGGTGTTATATGCGATTGGATCAATCGTGTTTGGAAAACTAGCGGACAAATATCGTTTAAAGGATTTGCTGACGTATGGACTAATCGTGTTTGCTCTCGGCTCGCTCATCGGCTTGCTTGCTACCGAGTATTGGATGATTATTGCCGGTCGCATTCTGCAAGCAGCTGGCGCCTCGGTGCTTCCAGCTACGGCTATGATTATACCCATTCGATATTTCTCGCCTGAAAAGAGGGGGAGGGCACTAGGAACCTCAGCAATTGGGCTTGCATTAGGAAGTGCTATGGGGCCAGTAGTAGCAGGATTAATTACAAGTGTAGGAAACTGGAGGCTCTTGTTTGTCATATCGCTGCTTCCGTTACTCACACTTCCTTTCTTTCGTAAATATTTGGATCATTCGAAAGGCACTGCGGGGAAAATAGATTTTATTGGCGGTGGCTTGCTTGCAGCGGCGGTTGCGCTCTTCTTGCTTGCGATTACGCAGAGCAGCGGCTTACTCTTCGCAGCAGGGATTGCACTGCTCGTTTTCTTTATTATCCGAATAAGGACTACGGACAATCCCTTTATTCAGCCAAGGCTATTCCGCAACAAAAATTACTCTATAGGGTTGTTTATAGCTTTCATAACGACAGCAATGAGCTTCAGTTTAACGTTTATGTCACCGCAATTTTTAACAGCATTAAATCATTTATCGCCTAGCAGCATTGGTTTTGTCCTGTTTCCAGCAGCGATTGCTTCCGCGATCATGGGACGCAGGGGCGGTAAATTGGCTGACGAACGCGGCAACTTTACACTCGTTTCTATCGCAGCTTTGTTAATTTTCTCATGCTTCGTGCTTTTATCAACATTTATTGGAGTGTCTCCGTACGTGATAGCGCTCATTCTCATAGCGGGCAATGTTGGACAAACCTTCATGCAAATTGCGATGTCGAATACGATATCTCGGACGTTACCGAAAGAAGAGACGGGTGTAGGCATGGGATTGTTGTCGATGATCAACTTTATCTCTGGTGCCATTGCGATGAGCTTAATTGGCAAATTGCTTGATAAAGGTTCATCTTCCTTTCACTTAAATCCGATTGTGACGAATCCAACAGCGTATGTGTACAGTAATATTTTTGTTGTACTAAGTATTGTAATTGTTGTAGCAATCGTTATATATCGTCTGCAGTTTGGAGCAGCCAAAGCTGTTGCACGAGCTAATCAATAATGTATAAGTATCAAACAACGAAATGAATAAATGAAGCAAAGCCTTCCATGGATTGAATTCGCTGGAGAAAAACAGGAGCATCACCTTCTTTACCTAATTATTGGAATTATATTATTTGAAGAGCGGTTGATTACAGTTTTTTTGTGAGAAAGATCGATGTGGAGTCTAAAAAAATAACAGCATTCATAAGAAAAAGGGGTGCTCTCCAAGTAGGTTTGCCTACTGGGGGAGCACCCCTTTGTTCGATTTATAATGGCATTGTCCATACAATTTCAGCGATTCGAACGCAAGCCTGACGGCTGTGTAATTGCAGGAGCACATGGTCTGGTTTTACGTCAATGATAGATCCTTCGATTGCTCCCCTCGTTGTTTCGAGTAATACGCAGCGACCAGTTAAGCGCATGAGGGCTTCTACTACATAAGGATCAATGGCCGATACGGTTTGGATTTGAACAGGATTACTCTGAACTGGACTGACGTTGCTTGGTTGATACAAATTATCCACTCCTTAAATATAGGTTCTAACCCATCATATGCAGATGTCTAGTGCATGGAGTGGGCTAAAGCCTTGTATCATTATTCGGTTCGTTTGACATGCACAAAAGTAATAAATAGGTATAACATACTATTTTTAAAAAAACGATAATACTAAAATATGAGAATTACAGTAGATACAGGGGGAAAAAGATTGAGAATTACAAAGGAATCACTGGCTGAAAGAATTAATTTAATTTCGGAGAGAGCAAAAGAGTACGATAATATTGGCGTGTTGATTATAAGTAAATGCCAATCGCTGTACGAGGAGTTAGATAAGATTAAAGAAACGGATTCTGCAAAGCTAGAACGAAAACTAACCTTGTTTAAATTCAATCTTGATAAAATGGACATTATTTTAGCAGATCACAAAAGTGGGAAAAACCTAGCATACGGCAGCTTATCTACACGTTTAAACTTAAATGTAACCTACATATTATTAGTTTTCTGTATACTAATATACTCGGGTCTTTTTGTATTTATCGATTCCTATAATAGTGCTGATCCTATGCAAAATATAAATGTTTATGTAACAAATTATTTAAAATATTTTCTCGTTAGCGTTATGGGTGCGCTATTATACTTCATAACGGATTCCATGGTCGTTTACAGTAAAAGCATGACTAGAATACTCGTAGCGATGTTTATACCTGTGTTGTTTTTAGGAGTACTATTTACGCCAGGCGAGACTCAAAACTTGGATTTGAGCAGTACAAACGTGATGTTATTTTTATTTGGCTACTCCTCCAATTTAATTTCTATTTTGCTGAATAAAGCAATTAAAAAAGTTGAACAGTTGTTTAATGTTCAACAATAAATGAAAAGAGGACGTTTCATAAGTAGTTATGTTCGCTGTTGCCATAGCTTGATTTGAACAAAAAAGCTGGATAACATTAAAAAATAGCGTTGCTGGCGGTTATGCCTGCACCGCTATTTCCTATTGTGGTATATAGCTGCTTGTATAAGTGGAATATGGGTAAGCGAAGGCCGCATCAGTCTTAGATTTACTTTTGCAAACTGCGAAGCAGGAACTGAACTCTGCCTGCACTGCTGGTTATTCTTTATCTAACCCTTTTATCCAAACTTGACGGCAATCACGTTAGGATTCACTCATTCGTCTCACTGATCTCACCGAAATAGCATAACATCCTAAGCTCACATCTATCTCTAACGAACTGTATCCTGCTTATTAAGCATAAAACTGCCTTTCTGAAGTTTTAACGAACTGTATAGACGTTATAGCTTGCTGAAGAGGGTGTTAAGCGTTATTTTTCTCGAAATAACGTCTCTGGAGTTCGTTAAAATTTTAATCCCTTATAAATGGGTTAAATAAGAGCTGCTGGGTTCGTTAGCTATAGGTTTAGTAGGAGAGAGCATTGTTGGAAGCAGTGAAATCAAAGAAAAGCTTCATCAACCAAACAAAGTAAGGGCTGTTCCAAACATAGATAGATCTACTTTTGAGCGAGCCCCTCTTTATTTTGGTTGAGTAATGAAGATTTTTTTCTGACGGTTACTACATTATCGGGTATTGAAGAACTAACTTTGCTACAGGTGATTGAGCCATTATGTAATTAAAAGGAGTGTAGTTATTGCTAGGTAATTGTTTGTTTAATATCATTTTAGTAATTACAGATCCAATTAAGAGTAACAACAGTAACTCTGAATATGATCAAGAGACCTGAGTCCATGAGTGATCACATCCTTAGATTAATTTTATAAATCGATGTAATGCTCCTTATTAAAGACAGGTAATACCTAAACCGAAATCATTTTCAGCATAAAAAATGTAAATATGAGCACTATAATTATTGGGCAATAAAGGACTATAACAATAATTATTGGAGGTTCATTCAATGAGCGTGAAAAAGGATGCTGATGATTTTCTAGAAAATCAACAATTGCAGCAAGCACAGCAAGAGGTTCAGGTGGCGCATCAATTGATGCAAGTAGAGAGTCAAGAATTACTAGAAGCGGAACAGCTCCTGCAAACGGAGATTCAACATGTTTTGCAGGCTCAACAACAAGTGAAACAAGAACAACAAGACATTCAAGCAGCACAACAATTACTACAACAAGCACAAGCTGCTGCTATGGCTTCTCAAAACAATCCACTTCAAGACTCCTAAGAGCTAAAGTGTTGAAACGCAATGGCAATGAAATAAGTGAAGATGAAAAGCCTTCGGATAAATCTGTAGGCTCTTTCATGTGTTCATGATCACGATTCGTTGTGGTAGGGGACATATGTAGGATTAATTATGAAACGGGTTCATATTGAAAATCAAGATTCTGAGTCGTCTTGTTTTGCCATTTTAATAAAACTTAAAACAATAACTATTAACTGTAAAGTTAATAGAAAAAATTCGATTATATAATTTCTACTTCTATTTCTATTTCTACTCATCGCAATGCCTTCTCTCGACAAATTCTTTGATAATTCCACTAAATTTTAACATACAAAACAAAGTAAGAATACACAATTTGAGCAAAAAATAGGCTGATATTATTGGATTGATGTAGAATCAGAAATTGAAATTTCAACTAAAGTGTTACATCGTTAATACCAGAACGAGGAGAAACTAAAAAAAAGGGCCCCGATGAAGAGCCCATTCATAAACCAAATCATGAATAAAAATCATGCTATCCGCGTTGTAACAGTAAATAGCCGGATACAGCTGTTGTTCTCTTGCTAACAACCACAATAAAGCCGTTCTTCTTCAAGCATTTTATTGCAGGGATAAGGAGCGAGCCTGAAGTTAGTTTGCTTTCACAAGGTTTAGCACTGCCGATGACACGGGAAGCAGTAATTTTGCGAGCAGAACCGGGGATAAGCGGGTTTCTTGTCCAGGATGCTAATACTAAATCAGGTTCTAAAGGAATACCTACAGAAGACATATCTATCACCTCGCTTTCACTAGACTCTATATCAAATGCTGGAGGATGATAGATTGTGACTTAAATGATGCCTTTTTTTGAGATACATTGAAATGATAGATTGATAAGTAGTATAAAATTAAAAATAAATCAGAAAAAAGAGCTATCAGGATGTTTCATTGCGACTTTGCGCATAAGTCACTGTAAACAGGTATTAAAAACGTCAAATTCCTAAGTGAATTAAGTTTAGCTGGTTATCGTAAATTGTTAAAACGATCACATAATAATATTTCGTTCAAGGAAAAAAGTAATATATCATTAATTTAATATTGCCTTTTATTTGTTCGACATAGCAAAACGTAAAATCGAAATTTGTTTAGGGTACCTCGCTTGTTAATTTCATTATACAGGTGAAAGAAAGGTTTAAAGAGTGTAGAATATGCTCAATAGATTTCCTCTTTTAAGTGAGGTGAGGAATTACGATGTTAACAATTGAACGTTATTTGACGCTGTACGGGCGGTTTGCGAGTGAGCTTGGAGCAGGTGCAGCGGCGGAGGCATCACTGGAGAAAATAGCTGAGGCGCTGTATTGTACGGAACGAAATGCCAAGCTTGTTCTCCGCAAACTGTCAGAGGAAGGCTTCATCGAGTGGAAGGCAGGAAGAGGCAGAGGCAACCGATCACAGATTACTTTCCGAAAAGACCGGGAGAAGCTGCTTCTGGATCTGTCACGACAATATGCCGAAGAAGGAGATTATAATAAGGCTTTTCATCTTCTCCAGTACTTTGGGGAAGGAACGGCGGCCAATGAGAAATTTATGGAGTGGATGAGAGGCAGCTTTGGCTTCCACAAACAGCAGGGGAAACTGGCCGATGTGCTGCGCCTTCCTATTACAAGGACGATCATGACTTTGGATCCGGCAGAATGTATCTTTTCATTTGATGCGCATATCATTCAGCAGATTTGTGACAGACTTGTTGTGCTGGAGGAGAATACGGGCCGGATATTGCCCGGTATCGCCCATGAGTGGGAATGCAATGAGGATGCTACAGTATGGACTTTTCATCTGAGGAAAAGCGTATTATTCCATAACGGAACTGAACTTACCGCAGCTGATGTTGTTTTTACGATAGAACGTCTGAGAAGCGGAAAACTGAATAGCTGGATTATGCGGTCGCTGGACAGAGTCGAAGCGATATCAGAACGGATTGTACGCATTCAATTGCATAAACCCAACTGGTTATTTCTCAAATATGCCTGCTCCGTTGTAATGTCAATATTGCCCTCAGGGCTGCTGGGGCAAAGCGAAGAGTTGTTCTGGAAGCGTCCCATTGGCACAGGCCCTTTCCAGATTGAAGAGTGGAACAGTGGAAGGCTGCTGCTTGAAGCAAATGTACAATATTTTCAATCACGTCCTCATTTGGACCAGGTCGAAATCGTACATGTACCGCAGCATGAAGCTCTTAAGGCCAATGTGGCAAGTTGGAAGCAGCTTATCTGTGATCCGAAGCAGCAGGCTGTGATGGAAGAGAACGGCTGGATCAAGCTTGAATCCAAGAACGTCTGTACGAGTATGCTGAGCTTTAACATGCAGAGAGCAGGACTTCAGCAGTCGGAGATGTTCCGCACTATTTTAGATCAGCTGCTTGACCGGAATCGAATGATTCGCGAACTTGGAGGCTACCGGTATATGCCGGCCAAAGGTTTTTTCCCTAAATCAGAACCTTCTGAAGGAATAAGGGAAGCAGGTTGTGATGAGGAGCTGCGCAAGCAGATTATCCGATACGGATTTGATCAATCGCCGATTACGTTATGTTCGCATACGAGTAATGAGGCTGATGCCCGATGGATTCAGAAGCAGTGTACCGACTATGGCATTAAGATGCAGGTTCGTGTTGAGTCACCGGAGAATGTGCTGGACGAGGTTGATATGACGCTGTATTCGCTCGTATTTCCTGAGGATGAGGTTAGTTTGATCGAGAGCTGTGAACAGGAAGACAGCTTCTTGAAGAGACTGATGACGCCGGAACTGTCGGTTTGGACACTTGATCGATTTGATGAAGCGCTTGCTTGCAGGAATTCGCCAGACCGAATGGCTATTTACACAGAAATTGAAGAGAGAATTCGGGAGGAGTACCAGGTCTTATTCTTGCTTCATAGTAAATTTTATACCGACTACCATCCTTCTTTAAAAGGAGTTCGGATCAATTCGCTCGGCTGGATTGATTTCAAACACATTTGGCGTGCCTAACAATTGGTTCCTCTTTTATATCTTTAAAATAATGAATGAGATTTAGAAAGTCCTCCTCGAAAGCCATTCAGAGGAGGATTTTTTTCATTGCTAATTAACTAAAAGACTCAGCAGCATTTATAAAAGTTTCTTGCTTATATTCTACTGTTCTTTCTTGAATACTTTTAAAAAAATTATGAAATGTTAAAAGTTTATTTATTAATTCGAGTACTGCTTAAGGGGAGTCGCGCGAATTATTTGCCGTTAGACGCATTATGGTGAACCTTATCCTAAACAAGAAAAAAAGCATTTCCTGGATATTTCATTATTTTAAAAATCCTTGTATCTTTTTTTTAATTGGGTTTTCTTATTTTGAGAGGCGTATCGATATGACAAGGGGGATGGTGCTGAAGGATCTGCAGATATAACTAAACGGAATTGATAATACACAGTTGGTCGAGACCCTAATTTGTAGTCAATGAAAAGCCATAAGCAGAGAGCTAAAAACGACAGGATTTCGACAACTGGTTGCGATTCTTGTCTCACAAACAGGGAGAAGTCTCCATAATAGTAGGGAGGCTTTTTTCCTGTTTTTGCATGTGCTTTGGATTTTCGATATCGTTATAAATGATGGCGTTTATTACATTTGTGCAAAGTCTTCTGGCTGCATTGCATCCCATTCATCGCTTCGATATGCTTTACCATTATATCTTACATAATACAGCATATTCAGGTTTTTAATTTCTTGTTTTAATACTTTCTTATCAAATGGTCCGTTTCCGAAAATTTCATTTAAATCTTCGTTTAGTAAATTCAAAATTTCATCCGGCATCATGGCGTTACTGTTATCGATAAGCTCTACCCCTGAGTACTCCAAGTTCATTTTAATTTTAAATCCCGAACTGACAATTCCTTTAATTAATAATATGGAGTTACTTTTTGGTTTTTGTTTAATTTCATCAAAAAACACGGAACAATTAATACCTTCTGGAATCAAGGGAACACCTCATATCTAATTTTACTCCTTAACAGGAGTCTATTAGTATTGTACACCTAATTTATTTATTTCTCTCACTTATTTAAGATTCTTCTTTATTATTTTAAATCATAGCATTGCTAGGTATGGTTTTATCACTAATATTGCCTAGATACCATTAAACTGGAAGAGAAGAGATTGGCAAAAGGATCACAACGGCCAACAAGAGATAGGGTTAAAAATGAAAGCGGCTAGTTGAATCTCAACAGGATGAGTTAGAACTGATATTAACTGTTTGGAGTTGGGATCATGCGTTGAAATGGAAGATCATGAGGATGGGCTCAAGAACAGAATCACTTCACATTGAATATTAAGGAATTATAACGAAAGTGCTGTGTTTGGAAATGAAGTATTATCGTCATCTCTCTAGTTCATGGAGTGCGAAAACTGAACGTTTTAAAGGAAAAGTATTACGGTGGGGCAGGACACTTGATGAAGCAAAATGAAGGGCAGCATACCCTAAAGGAACTCAAAGTCCTGAGTAGACAGGCCTTTTTTAAAATATAAATAGAAATACAAAATGAATGGAGGGGGTACGGATGGCAAGCAGGACAGGAATATAGGTATTAAAGTAGATAAAAGAAGGTATGGTAAGTGTCGTCACATGCACATGTATTAATGTAGTGTTATAGGATTATCATAAATGACTCTGGCGAACCGTTATAGGAGGGTTAATCGTTGAGAGTATTTCGTTTCTTGGAATGGAGTGGGATAAAATGACGGAACAATTAATTTCATGGGAAGCTCTCTCCGAAATGGGAGAGCTTTTTTAATTACTTATATTATCGTGCAATATACCAAAATTTTGATCGATAGATTTGTACGATGGTTGCCAAAGAATATATGTGGTCGTTGTAGCATTCTTTATTTTAACACTTGCAAAGGAGCTGATGCTTAGGATTGGCACATATATGGACTGATATTTGCGAGTTCTTTTCTTATTGTAGTCGTCGCAAGGCAGATACAAAATAAGTAAATCAGTCCATTTGTTAAGGAAGAAATACTATGGCCAAAAAATATATTAAAGCTCATATTCCGAAAACAACGGTGTGCAGCCCTCGACCTGCGATGCTTATGTCGGTGAAAACCATAACTAGTCACGATACCGTCTAGCTCGGCACGTGGAGAGTGAAACAATCTCTCACAAAATAATCATCATTTCATAGTTTGTGGATAGCAGGAAGCCATTGAATGTTACCGCTTAATGACAATGTATTGGTTTCTTACGATAGTTGTGAACAGAAAAATGGAAATCTTACACTAATTTTTGCGAGAGCGAAGAATATGTGAGGTAGCTAGTCAACGCTAATGAGATAGTTGCATCTATGCATAAGGCCCACGGCTGGGATATGGATGGACTAAAGAGGAATTTAGATTGGTCTGGTAAAACTTTCTCAAGACTGGTGTACGGCCGAGGTACTTGGGAGGACTGGTTTCTGTTTATGAATAAGTTGGCTGCTATGTTATAGCTGCCAAAAGAGGAGGTGAAAGCGAAGATGAAAGCAGAGACGCAAATATGATTATTCCTATTCTGAGCACAGCTCATGCGATTGCGCATGATAAAGCAATCCTTGAAGAGCTACATAGACTAGTAAATGAACTAGGCAAGGTGTCTTACCATAAGATGAAATATGTATTGTTGTGGCTTAGCTATTTCCAAGCTATTTGAAAATTATCTTTATATTCTTCAACACTACCAATGTGATTATAAATATTAATTCAGTGACATTTAAAATTCCTGCAATAGCATACTTCCGAATTAAGGAAAGTAGTATTTAAACTTTGCGTTCCGCAATAACGTTTTCGGAAAATACTAATCTTTCTTTCGTTTCAATTTTATGGAAAAAAATGGTATAAGAATAGTACACTTATTGAAATGGAGGTGAAATATTTTATAAGTGGACTAATTTACTCTAATAACTAAAATACCAATCTTAAAAAGATTAATTAGTTACTTAGGTACATTGATTCAATAAAATATAATAGTGAAAGTGGTGTTTATATTGATTAAAAAACTGTTACCAATATTTCTTAGTTTGTTGTTAGTCTTTACCTTAGGCTTTAATCAAAGATCATCAGCTGAGAAGATAAAATATGAGGATTTTAATCTAGAAAAAAAACTTATTGAATCTATAGAGCAAAATCCAGATGATGTATTTTTGAAAGAGGTTAGGAAGTATTTAACGACGGGATATAGAAACGAAGTAGCTAAAAAAGAAATTACTGCTGGTGTATCACCGTCTTCTTATAAAACTTATATTATTGTTTATGATGACAAGACTGGTAAATCTCTAACTCTAGAAGAGTATTTAATTGAAAAAGAGAAAAGTTTAAACAAAAATAGGAACATAAACTCATTTAATGCTGCTGCAGCTCCGGCAAATGCAGTAATATTTAATGTATATCTCACTTCTAGTGTGGTAAATAAAACAATCACACATAAAGTAGTATATTCAAGTTATATTGGTAAAGCCCCAACTTCTATTTCAATATCTAATCGTCTTAAATCTTCTACCTCCAGAAATGGCACATACTCTACCGAAGCGACATCAAGCGAAACTATGAAAAAAGTACTAGACGCATCTGAACCTACTACAGTAGCTAGTACAAAATATTGGAAAGGTGATTTTACAGCACAGATCTATTCCGGAACAGTTTTAGTAAGTGTTCATAATGGTGGTACCGATGTAGCTCAGCTTTACAATAAAAATGGGGTAGTATATCCACCGTATACTGATCAACATTCTGGTATAGTGATGATAGAGCCAGCTACAACGAGTTGGGCTAGAGTTCCTTCAATTTCCTGGAGTGGCAGGGATGCATATATCAAATGGTATGAAACACAATATGGAGTTCCAAATTGGAATTGGGATGATTATCAAATACATCATATTAGACCAAGAAATTTAGGTGGTACTAATGTATATTCGAATTTAATCCCACTAGTAAAAACTTTTCATACTGGAACGGTCAATCCGTGGTTTGCTGCCTATTAAGGAGGAATTATTTGTGAGTGAATATGAGACTATAATCAAAGCTTTAATATCTAGATTTAATGATAATGTATTAACAATTCAAACTACAGGTGGAGAAACATATCAAACAATTTGTACTTTTAATCCACCAGCTTCGTTGAATGAAATTGAAAGCATGTGTGAATTAAAAAATTGGTCATTGCCGATAGATTATAAACATTTTTTATTATATTCAAATGGTGCGCGATTGTTTGATGTTGTAAGAACCTATGGTGGAATTGAATTATTCAGTATTGATGAAATATTACAGAACCATTATGATTACATGCTTGACACCTGGATACCCATAGCAAATCACCAAGGTGATCTTTTATTAATCGATTCTTCACGAACTGATGGTGATAATTATTTATTTTGGCGAGATTTCGGAGAGCTTATTGATCAACAAACCTTTTCTTTTAAAATCAATTTTAGAACGTGGTTTGAAAGGATTATACTCTGTCAGGGAGAAAGGTTTTGGTTGTGGCAGAATTAATAGAGTATAAAAAAATTTATAATGGACTCAACGATAAGAAGACTCTTGCAATTTAAGCAGGAGTCTTCCGTATTTACTGATTTAACGAATGTTTATATAATCTCTTCTAGACTTCATTTTGTTTCTTCTACTACTCACCGCATATTTTCTATGACGATAGAGGAAGTGCTACATTTTACATAAATCAGGAGCGCTACGCTAAGTTAGAAAGAATAAAAAGGATTAGTAGAATGAATGTGCATGAGATTAACGTGTATAGTCCTGCAGCTCGTAATTATTACAACCCTGAACCAGCCGGAAATGAAATAGAGTAGCTGCTGGAGGATGCCGTTCTAAATATATTCGCTGTTTGTCGAAACAATTATAGCACCAGTAAAATCAAGTTTGAATTGAAGAAAAAATCATTCCGCACCTCACTCCGTAAAATCGGTCAAATCATGAAAAAGCATGGCTAGGTATCTAAAAGATGACGAAATCAAGGGAGTATAATCAAAGTGCCGTTCATGGATATTATGAAGGTACATTCAACTGAAAGTTAATATGCGAAGCTCTTAAGCTCTTATTTGATTGTATTCTATAATCTGAGCGACAACAATTGCGGATGCTGGCCGTAGTGCTGAGAGGATCTAAATAGAAAACAGCGCATTAACCTAGTGGTCAAGCCCCAATATTGTAGACAATGAAAAACGCACTATGAAATGAACTGATAAATGACTAAGTGGCAGACCAAATTCTGGTCTGCCACTTCAATGAATGATTGAACTATCGTTCCCCGTTAGTTTAACGCACGTTTACTTCCTCTGCATTCGATTTGGAAATTTTTATTTTTACCATAATCAAAACGAAAGCAAGCAATGTAAACATAATTCCGCTCCAGATGAGCTGATGTATTCCCAAGTGAGAAATAAACCAACCACCGATAGAAGCCCCTACAGTAATTCCAAGATTGGAAAATGAGACAAACAAGCTGTTGCCGAATTCGGGAGCTTCTTTCGCCTCGGTCGTTAACCATGCTTGACTGACAATAAGCCCGCCGGAATGCACTACCCCCCAAATGATTACGATAACAACCATCGGAATGAGATAAGATCCCAGATAATAAGCGAATAAGTAAATTACCGCATATAGCAGAGGAAACATGATGACGGTCTTTGTAATGCTTTTATGAACAAAGCCCCCAAATAAAAAATTCCCAAAAATCATGATGATACCAAAGACCATCAACATGATGCTGATTCCTGACCCGTTCATATGTGTTACTTGCACAAGATATTCAGCAAAGTAGCTGTACACAGAAAACATAGCTGCAAAGATAAAAATAACGGTCACGATATTTAACCACAATTGAGGTTTACGTAATATGCCAAGCTGCTTGCCATAAGACATTTTTTCCTTAACAGGCATGGAAGGAAGCCAAACTTGTATCCCTACAAAGGCAATCATGCTTACAACAGCTCCGAACAGGAAAGCGACTTCTAACGAAATCTTCTCCGCGAGATAAGATGTCAAAGGCACGCCAAAAGCAAACCCCACCGTGATTCCGGCGAAAACCTTTGTGACCGCTTTACTGCTTTTTTCCGGAGGGACAAGCTTGGCTGCGGTCACAAGGGCAACCGAAAAAAAGACGGGATGAAAAATAGCAGGGATAATACGAAAAACTAGCATCACATCGAACTGGGTTGTATAAGCATAAACCATATTCGAAATTGCAAAAATAAGCAAAGTGGTTAATAGAATGACTTTACGATTAATACCGGATACGAGTAATGTCAGGAATGGACCTGAGATAGCAACAACGAGAGCAAATATACTTACAAGCCATCCGGCCTGTGAGGTCGATATATTAAATTTTTGAGTTACCTGGGGTAAAACACCTATAATCCCCATTTCCGTTGTAATAATACCGAATACGCCTAAAGCCAAAATAATGATAAGCAAAGGGTTAACCTGTTTCATTTTAAATGTAAGCCCCCTATTATATTTACATATATAGATTCATAGATGTATATTACAAAAAAAAAGACCTCCTTTCAGTCTATAGTTTCTTTTGGATGTACTCGGAAAATTCCTGTATTGTCTTTTCGTTTCGACGATAGTACGTCCACTTCCCAATTCGCTCAGATTCCAACAAACCAGCTTTTTGCATCGTCAACAAATAACTCGAAATAACAGACTGTGCAAGACCTGCTTTAGCCTGAATATCTCCCACGCATACACCAATTTGAAAATTGAGACCTTGTTGTAGATAAGGTTTTTCATCAAAGAATTCCTCTGGATTCTTTAACCATAGCATAATTTGACTACGCGTCTCGTTAGACAAAGCTTTATAAATCTGTAATGGTTCCATACAGATTATTATATCTATTTTTATAGATTTGTAAATATAAAATATGCTGTTTTCTCCAATATCTTTTGACAAGAACTTGAAAAATCTATTGCCTGTACCGACTTTGTTGGAGAAATCTGCCCGTTAGCTTAATGAAGTCTAGTTTAACATTCGGTTGCTCTCTTTTTCTCATAAAAATACACCCCTAAAGTATCATCGGTTTCCCATATGGGTTTTTCCAATGTCTACTATAAGGGGTGCACTTCATTCCGGTTGGTGGGGGTGTTTTTGTTTTTATTTATTTTTCTTCATTGTCCTCTATAAAGTCTTTGGCTTTTTCTAAAACATCCGATATCTGAACTGCATCATGCTCAAGCCAGTCGGTTACTTCCTCCGTTCCCATCGTGCCATGCATAACTCTTCCGACAACAAGGTCTAATTCTTTAGAGGCGTGATCAATTTCATTGATTATTATTTCTTGTTCTGTTGTTTTTTTCATCCCTCTGCTCCAAAACCAAGTAGCTTGGGCTGCCTTAATATTCCTGAGTCACTAAACTCGAGGGCAGTTACTCGACAAGGAAAAGGTACGGCCAGCCAAACTACATTAGATTTTTTCATGCCAGGAGAGAGAGTTTCAAAGGGGCATTCTCCGGGGTGCTGCTGCATGAATTGAGCCAGCACCTTTTTTGATGCTACATCTATTCCCGAAACATGACCAACATAACGGTCATCGTACCGCAGTACTAGGCTAGATACATAACCATTCTTTAATTTGATACCCACAACATCGGCGGTAATCCGGACTTCTTTCCGCTTCTTGAACCAATATTTATGTTTCTTAGCTTCGACATACGGACTATCCAGTTTCTTAGATATGATACCTTCCCATTCCCGAGTGTTTACCCACTCCCAAAGAGCTGGGCCGTCGTATACTAGGTCAGTGACAAAGACCCTCGGTTGCTTCTCTGGAAATTTTGATGCAAGACGAGAGTACCTTTCTTTAAATGGGAGTGGCCGGATATCCTCGCCTTCATCGTATAACAAGTCGAATGCCACAAATATCATATTCTCATCGTATTTCTTACGATTGACACCCACTAGAACCCGCTGGAAGTTAGGTCGACTACCGTCAAAGTATGCAATCTCGCCATCAAGCACACAGGCTCCTATCCGAAGCGGACTCAACAATTCAACAATTTCGGGAAAACGATCGTTTCTGGGTTCAACCCTTTTCGAAAATATCTCTACTCCGCCGTTGCCATCAAGCCTGACTAGTGTTCGAACACCGTCCCATTTTATTTGGTATCCCCATTCGGGTCCAACAGGTATTTCAGAGGAAGTGATCGGAGCCATTGGGACTTTTGGCAAAGTCATGGGATTCATAAAATCACCTTTTCCTTTATTTTCAATTATGATTGACACATAAGAAAAAATAATTCTAACAACTCGAACAAAGAACGTGTGTTCGTGTATATTATGAGAACGAGTATTCGTATTGGAGTGATGGTCATGATTGAAAACCATATCGGCCAGACAGTACAAATCATCTATAATGACCGAAAAAAGAATATATCAATTCGATTAATTCAGGTATTATCCGTGCGCAATGGAAAGGTCAGAGCCTTTTGCCTAAGTGCAAATGCGCCACGTGTATTTAATGTAGAAAGCATAATTGATGTGGAGTTGATTAAACAGCATGCTTGATGATGCAGCACGCAAGGTTTTAACAGTTATGTGGAACGTATACCGTAACGATCCTTCTATAATAGATGTCTATTATTTGAGTCAAAAGGCTCAACGGACAGAGGAACAGGTGAAAGATGCAATTAACGAACTAGTCAAAGAAGGATTTGTTTTATGGGATAGAAAAGCTAATACGTTCAAAGTGCTATATAACCGCGAAGCAGCTAAGCCGGTGATGTCCCGTGGATGGATTAAATGAACAAGGTGAGTCGATTAAATCCAGAGAGTAATAAAATGTGGTCAAGCAGCCGCATGATGTTGCCTGAGCATATTTTGGCGATAAATAAGCAGAGGGAGGATTTGGACATGGCAAAAGCAAAAGGACCGAAAAGACCAACGAGAGATGAATTTGAGATGGAGGAATTAGGTGAGCGTCTTGTCGAAGCTCAACAAGAAGAATTGCAGATAAAGCTAATCGTTTGGAACTGGGATCAACCTGTGATTGGAAAAATAACAAAGATGGACTCGCGAACAAAGTCGGTTCATGTAGTAAATCATGGGAATATGATTAAAGTTCCGTTTATGGATATAATGAAGGTACAGTCAGCAGGCAGCTAATTATATATAAGAAGTTGAAAAGCCCTTATAATTAATAAGGGCTTTTTCTTATCTTTATGTACATTAAACAAGTGTGTAAAATAAGTGTGAAAAAAAATCAAAACCTATCGTATTCTATCGTATTCTTACGATCTGTAAAACAAAAGAAAACCCGCTAAACCCTTGATAATCAAGGCTTTAGCGGGTATATGTAAATCATTAAAATGATCTAAGTAGTTCTTAATGGCGCCCCGGAAGAGATTCGAAAACGTATAGTAAGTAAGGTTATAAAAAATAGAGTATTCCAGACTGAAAGCGGCTTATTTTGTTAGATAGTAGTGAAATGTATCTCAACAATAATTTTGGTGGACAATTGGTGGACAGGAATATAGATTGCATTCAATTTAACTCAAATAAACCTTGATATAACAAGGATTTAAACAAAAAAATCGGGCGCCCCTTTCGGAGCGCCCTTTTCATGGGAGAGGAGAAACCGGACGAAGAGCTTATGGGGAAACGTAAGTCTTCTCCGCGGTTGTCTACGACATCTTGCGACGCCGATAAATTTATTTTGTCCTTATTACTGGTAAATATACTTGTTCAAAATGAAAAAAATATCGTCGTACAGATATGGGCAAGCGGCGTCCACAATTTTCGAGTTGCAACTGCTTTATTATGAACGGGATTCTATGGTACGATAGGCGGGAATGAGATAGAAGGGGGCAATTGCAAGTGAGAGTCATTGCGGGCGAGGCCAAGGGCCGCACGCTTAAGGCTGTGCCTGGTATGAATACGAGACCGACAACGGATAAGGTTAAGGAAGCTATTTTTAGTATGATCGGACCTTACTTTGACGGAGGAATGGCACTGGATCTGTTCGCAGGTACAGGTGGATTAGGTATTGAGGCTTGGAGCAGAGGCATAGAACGTACTGTTTTTGTTGATCGGGAAAGAATAAGCATTGATACGATCCGTCAAAATGTTGAAACGGCGAAGATGGGAAGCGCTGCTGAAATTTATAAAAATGATGCGGAGCGCGCATTGAAAGCGCTAGCGAAGCGGGAGCAAAAGTTCCGGCTTGTTTTTCTTGACCCGCCATACAAAATGATTACGATGGATAGTCTTATGACACAGCTTGCCCAAAATCAGATGCTTGAGCCGGATGCGATTATCGTAGTCGAGCACGATGCAGCTCACCGTTACCCGGAGAAGCTGGAATATTTTGACCAACTGAAGCATGCGAAATACGGGGATATTGCCGTTTCTATATATCAATATTACAGCGATGACAGTCATCAAGACGGGAGTGAATCCGATGTTAACGAATAAACAAGAGCGCGTTGCTGTATATCCCGGCACGTTTGACCCTGTAACTTATGGCCATTTGGATATTATTCGAAGGTCTGCCAAACAATTTGATCGGTTAATCGTTGCTGTATTGAACAATTCGAGTAAAAATCCTTTGTTCAGCGTGGAGGAGCGCAAAGCGCTGCTTACAGAAGTGACGCGCGATATTCCAAATGTGGAAATTGACAGTTTCCGGGATTTGCTCGTTCGATTTATGAAAACACGGCAAGCTAATGTCATTATTAGAGGCATTCGTTCAGTAACTGATTTTGAATACGAGCTGCAGCTCGCTTCAACTAATCATTTGCTTGATGATGAAATAGATACGATGTTTATGATGACGAATCCGAAGTATTCCTACTTAAGCTCAAGCATCGTCAAAGAGATCGCACAATTTCACGGCGCAGTGCATGAGCTGGTACCGCCAATTGTGGAGAAGCAGCTAAGAGAGAAATATAACTCGAAAATTTAAATAAATGTTTGAAAAAGCCATTGTTTATCTTATTTTGGATTATATCGATTTACCTGTTCTCCGGAATGGCAGAAGAATGAGGGATACAAACAGTCCCATAAGAGTAAGTAGGATGCAGGCTGATATGGATAACAGCCATAAAAATGGTAAATCATTTGCATTTATGATTTCAGCGACAGTGTGTTGTATAGAGTAAGGATTAGATGGCGCCAACGTTGGCGTTGCTCCAGGTGCGAGTATCGGACGAAGCATTGAAGTGAGCGGCTTCCACAGGATGATCATAAATACACAGGCATGGAGAGCATGAATGATTCTCCATAATGCGAATGGGAGCAGCTTAAGGTCCGTCCCCGTAATGGAGTATCCAGCTTGTAAAATGCCGCTTAGTCCGCTCCATGCAAGCACAGTTGCGATAGCGGCAGCATTTCCGAGCATACCGGCTCCGGGAGCATCCCAGATCGCAGCCGCATAAGCACCCATATGACCTTCAAAAAAAGCCTGGCTAATAAAGTTTAGCCCAGCCTTATCCAGCCAAGGAGAGAGCAGCGGCTCTGATAATTTTGCAAGCACAGCTGCAAAAATCATAAATCCGCCGATCATCATAAGCTTCTGAACGCTTGCTGCAACAGAATCGCCAAGCGCTTTGCCGAAGCTGCGGCCATCCTGCTCTCTTCCGAGGCGAAATGCCTCTGCTGCACGATGAAGGATAGTGCTGCGATGCTCCACGTCATTGGCTGTGGCTGATAGTTTCTGACCTAGTTGATGACCAGGCTGTTCCTGATCTGACCGCTCCTGACCTGGCTTCTCTTTACGGCTGAACAGCGTCATTATAAACATGACCCATAGCGCGGATATCCATACGGCTGCAGCAATAATGGCACCTACAATGGGCTTGTGCAGAAAGCCTGCGCCAATAACGACAAGCATAAATAATGGGTTTGGCATATGAGCGAGGGCTAGCAGCCGCTGGCCCTGTTGTTTTGTCACGACGTTTCTTTTGCGTAAGGAAGCTGTCGCTTCTGCTCCCGCGGGATAACCACCCATCCAACCAAGAACTATCGTAAGCGCGGCTTCACCTGGCAGTTTAAACAGTCTGCTCATCAGCGGCTGGAGCAGAGAGCCTAGCGCATGTGTGAGCCCAAAGGCTGCAATAAGCTCAGACAATACGAGAAACGGCAATAAACCAGGGAATACAATATTCCACCAGACGGTGAGTCCTTGAAGCGAAGCTTGAAACGCAGCATCTGGCTGAATGATGATGGCAACAACGAGCAATATGGACAGGAACGCTAACATAACTGTTTTAGCCAATGCTACTCCACTCCTTTAATTTTCTGCAAAAATAGAAATGATGCGACACGCCGAAAGGCAGGGCTAGGGCATCATGAGATGGACAATCATATACGTTAAATAGTACGCGTATAAAGTCATGGATAGACCATTTGGAGCAGCTTGTCTGCCTCAGAATAGTTAATGCTATATTTGACTGGCAAATTGGAAGTTTGAACGGGGTGTGCGATTGCAAAAACAACGATCAGATTTTCGCAGAATAGCAACGATCGCTGTATCGACAGCGGCTTTGATGTGGGTATTGTTATATGCTCCAACGCCCTATGTTGTTTATGAGCCGGGGATAGCTGTACCTGTTAAACCGATGGTAACGATTGAAAAGGGAGATGCTTTAGGAAAAGGCGACTTTTTGCTGACAGCAGTGAAAATGACGGAGCCTAATTTCTTGCGGACTATTCAATCGATGTGGAATTCGAATATGGATGTTCATCTCAAACGAGATGTGCTGCAAGGATACACAAAAGAAGAGTATGCACAAAGGCTAAGCATCATCATGCAGGGCTCGCAAAACAATGCGATTGAAGCTGCATATCATTATGCAGAATTACCCTATGCAAGCAAGCTGAACAGCGTTGTTATTACGGAAGTAAATCCTATCGATCACCCTTTGAAAAGTTCATTCAAAGCAGGAGATAAGCTTTTAGGCATTCATGGCGAAAAACCGCCGAACAGCTTGGCAGATTTGTTTGAGACGCTGAGAGGGTATGATAAGCAGCAAAACGTTTTATTTGATGTGGAGCGCAAAGGGCAGCAACTACAGGTCTCTTACTCATCGGATACATTAAAATCTGTCTCGACTAACGAGCAGCTCTTGAGTGTTCTGGGCATCGTAAACTTGACGGAACAACGCGGCTTGGACCCATCGGATCACAATAACCGCATCAGTATAAAAGTAGGCGATATTGGGGGGCCATCGGCCGGTCTCGTTTTTGCTTTGCAATCCCTTGATCTGCTAACGAACGGTGATTTGTCGGGAGGTCATCGCATTGCGGCGACAGGCACGATTACTCCACTCGGAGAGGTCGGAGCTATCGGTGGAATAAAGCAAAAAGTTGTCATTGCAAGCGAGGAAGGCGCGGAGCTGTTTCTTGTTCCTTCTGATAACTATAAGGATGCCGAGGCGAAAGCAAAAGCGCTTAACGCCTCGATGAAAGTGGTCAGCGTAAGTACGCTGAAGGAAGCTGTGGAGCAAGTAAAAGTTTATCTCGCTGGGAACGAAAGGTAACTTTTATTTATTTCGATTAGGAATCGATGGTTACGGGTCTTTCCGTAAAATCACGGAATAACGATTGAGGGGCATGAATGCCCGGTACGCCTAGTGAATAGACACTGCTCGCTTGTGTATCAAGCTCCAAATAACGGAAGGGCTTTGGTGCTCTTGCTGCGCTTTGCAGCACAGGCAATTTGGCACAATTTCGCATGCGTCGTAATAAAAGCTTGCCTTTTTCCGTAAAACCAAGCACTCTTATATATTCAACACCCGAAGCAAGCTTATCCGGTGTGAAATCAGATTTCTGATGTCCAAGCAGAATAGCAAGAAGTGAACGCTGCAGCTTCGTTCTCGTATAGCGCTTCGTTTTTAAAGCTTCTAGCAGGTCATCGAACTGGCGGGAGGGCAGCTTGGGAAGGGCATTCAAAATGCGATGCTCCAATCCTTCTGTCATCTCATGCAGGTTCGAAAGTTCATATGACGAGCGAGTTACAATCGCGTGAAGCAGCGCATTCGTAAAAGGCTCCCAGCTGATCGGGCAACGTCCGCTAGCCCATTCCTGCTGCAAGATTCGCGTTGTGGATTCCGGTACATAAGCGCGCGCTTCCTCAAGAGATCGTTTCTCGAGCAGCAGCTTGCGGATTGCGGTCGCGCTTGCGATTTGGCTGTCGGTTGCGGTTTCTTGATTGTACTGCGCTTTCTCACGAGTGATAGTGTGCGGCTCCATTTTGCCGCCTAGCCGTTTCAGCGCAAGCAAATAATGGAGCGCTAATGTATGATTAGGAAGCGCGAATGGAAAATTAGCGGCAGAGGAATAGCCCTGATCCGATAAGTAGGTGGTGATGGCGCTGCTGTACGCGTTCGGATAACTAATTCCCGTTTGAAGCAGCTGCTTCAATAAGGCTTTAAAGGCTGGCGGCTCGTTTGTAATGAGCTCTGCTGCCTGTAGCAGCGGCTCAAGCTCACCGTTTTCCGTTCCAAAGCAGAAGCTGTCAACGACGCCTGTCGCCTCTAATAAGGACACAGCGCCATAGGCGAACCACTCTGCGGCTTGTGTTGCGTAAGCAACCGGCAATTCAATGACAAGATCGCAGCCGCCTTCAAGCGCCATACGTGTTCTAGCCCATTTATCCAGCAGGGCAGGCTCGCCGCGTTGCAGGAAATGGCCGCTCATGACGGCAACGACGGCGTCAGATTGCGTTATTTTGCGCGATTGTTGCAAATGATACAAATGTCCGTTGTGAAATGGATTATACTCGACAATGAGCCCGACGGTGCGCATTCGCTTGATCCTCTCTCTGTTAAATGTTGGTTGTTTCACTATAGCATAGAGAGGGAGCACAATCACGGTCTGCATCAAGTGTTATTGAAAAACCGTGTGAAAATGTTGACAAAACAGTAGTCTGATAGATATAATAATCTTTGTTTGTTTGGGGTGATCTGATGCAGTTTCATATTCAAGAAACAATGTCCAAAGGGTTGAAAACTACAATCGACGAACAGCTCGATGTTAGTGACCTTTTTAAAGGACGCCAAGATGTTTATCGTACGGGACCTCTCCATGTATCGCTTCAGGTAACTGGGCACGAAGAGTTTATCGAAGTGGATGGCAAGCTTGCCATCGATCTCGAGCTTGCCTGCTCACGCTGCCTTGAACCGGTAAAGGATCATACGGTTATTCGATTCTCTGAAGTATTTAAGCGGGCTACGTCTGACGAAGACCGTGATGAGGATATGGAAGAGGAAGAGAGTGATTTCATTGAAGTAAATGCGGACAGACTGAACTTGAAGCCTTATGTGGAAGAAGCACTTCAACTGTTCATGCCTTTTGCACCGCTTTGCAGCAATGATTGTAAAGGTCTCTGTCAGACTTGCGGACAGAACTTAAATGAGCACAAATGCAGCTGCTCCACGGAGAAGGTTGATATCCGTTTTGCAGCGCTAAAGGATCTATTTAAGGAATAAGAGTAGTGCTGATTGAATTTTTGAAGGAGGTGTTAAATATGGCAGTACCTCAGCGTAGAACATCCAAGACTCGCCGTGATAAACGTCGTACGCATTTCAAACTTGCAGTACCGGGCATGGTGAAGTGTGAGCAATGCGGCGAGCTGAAATTGGCTCACCACGTATGCAAAGTTTGTGGATATTACAAAACAAAAGAGATCATTTCTCAATAAGAAATGATGTCTGGGATAGCACTTCATCCATGTGATGAAGTGCTATTTTTTTGCTCATATCGATTCGTGTAAGGCTAGGGAATGGATGAAAAAGCAGTTATATTTTTATGCAACATTGCGCTCGAGCGTATTTTTTTATATACTTAATTAGTACCAGGTGATAATATCAAGCAACATACATATACTAATCGTACTGATGCCTCACAAGGCCGCGGAACAGATATAAGATTGTCTATCATTCACTATTTGGTAAAAGGTGGTGCCGAACATCGAACGAATGCCCAAACGGCAGCGGCATCAGCAGCTTGCCCGACACATTGATGAAAATCCTTTTATAACGGATCGGGAACTGACTAGGTTGCTCAAAGTAAGCATCCAGACGATACGCCTTGACCGGATGGAGCTTGGTATACCAGAGCTTAGAGAACGTCTGAAGCTGATGGCAGAACGTTCATACGACTCCGTTCGCTCGCTCGCATTGCACGAGGTGATTGGTGATATTGTCGATTTGGAATTGGACAAGAACGGCATCTCGGTATTCGAGATTCGTGAAGAACATGTATTCTCCAGAACGGGCATTGCACGCGGTCATCACGTATTTGCACAAGCAAATTCACTTGCCGTTGCTATTATAGATGATGAAATTGCACTTACCGTAACAGCGGACATTAGATTCATTCGACCTGTTAAGCTTGGGGAGAAATGTATTGCCAAGGCTTATGTTCGTTCCATTTCGGGCGAGCGAAGCAAGGCGAAGGTAGAGCTGTTCACATATGTCGGAGACGAAATGGTGTTCCAGGGTAACTTTGTTATTTATCGGTCCGCGGGAGACACAGATGCTGAAGGAGGAGACGTACGTGCGGATCGCTATTGATGCTATGGGGGGAGACAACGCCCCTGGCTTAATTGTGCAAGGAGCGCTTGACGCGGCGGCGCAGTGGCCCGATACAGAGCTGCTGCTCGTTGGTGAAACGTCTGTTATTGAACCGCTCATGAAAGGGCAGAAGCCCGCTAATATAACCATTTGCCATGCTGATGAGGTCATTGGTCCAGATGATGAGCCTGTTAAAGCGGTACGCCGCAAAAAAGGAGCATCCATGGTCGTTGCTGGACAGCTCGTTCGTGAAAAGCAGGCAGATGCTATGCTGTCAGCAGGCAATACTGGTGCTTTGATGGCGACTGGACTTCTTGTCGTCGGTCGAATGGATGGAATCGAACGGCCCGCGCTCGCTCCTATGATGCCTACGATGGATGATGTCGGCATTCTTACGCTTGATTTGGGAGCGAATATGGATGCAAAGCCGGAGCATCTGCTGCAATATGCAATTATGGGAAGCATTTATCGTGCAAAGGTTCACGGACTGGAGAAGCCGAGAGTTGGGCTTCTGAACGTGGGAACTGAAGCGATGAAGGGAAATGAAATGGCTAAAGCGGCTTACGCTTTGCTTGAGCAAGCTCCAGTGAATTTTATCGGCAACGTTGAAGCAAGGGATGTTCTAAATCGAAATTGCGATGTCCTTGTTTGCGACGGTTTTGCCGGCAATATTATGCTGAAAGCCATGGAAGGCGCCGCGGGTACGATTTTTGATTCGCTTAAGGACGCTTTCGGTCAAACGCTGTTAACGAAGCTTGCTGCGGCAATCATGCTTCCTAAGCTGCGTGTGCTTAAGAAGAGAATGGACTATAAGGAGCATGGCGGTGCACCTTTGCTTGGACTGAATGGCCTTGTAGTAAAATGCCACGGCTCCTCGGATGCCCTCGCTGTGAAAAATGCCGTAAGACAGGCTCGCAGCGCCATTCAAGGACAATTAATTGAAACAATCGCATCAGAAATCAACGGGAAGTGAGTGTGCGAAATGGGTTTACATCCTGTCGGAATAATTGGTACTGGTAAATACGTGCCAGAACGTATTTTATCGAACAAAGAGCTAGAAGCAATGGTTGAAACAAATGATGAATGGATTGTTACTCGCACAGGCATTAAAGAACGCCGCCTAGCATCAGCAGAAGAAGCAACATCCGATCTTGCACTGCATGCATCGCGTGAAGCGATTGCTGCTGCTGGACTTACGGCAGAAGATATCGATCTCATTATAGTTGCTACAATTACGCCTGATATGTTTTTTCCTTCGACTGCCTGCTTGCTTCAAGATAAGCTGGGAGCAAAGCAAGCGGCTGCGTTCGACTTGTCGGCTGCTTGCTCCGGGTTTATATATGGACTAGCGACAGGAACGAGTATGATCGCCAGCGGCATGTACAAGCATGTGCTTGTTGTAGGCGCTGAGACGCTATCGCGAATTACTGATTACACGGATCGCAACACATGCATTTTGTTCGGTGACGGTGCAGGAGCAGTTGTACTTGGACCGGTTGAAGAAGGCCGCGGCTTCCAATCGTTTGTGCTTGGCGCAGACGGAAGCGGTGGAGACTTGCTGAAGGTTCATGGAGGCGGATCACGCGTTCCAGCATCGGAAGAAAGTATCCAGTCGAAGCAGCATTTCATTCATATGGCTGGCAATGATGTATTCAAGTTTGCGGTTAGAATTATGGGCAGCGTGGCTGAAGAGGCTTTGCAGAAAGCTGGCCTAAACAAAGAAGATATTGATCTTCTTATTCCTCATCAAGCGAATATTCGGATTATCCAGTCCGCTTTAAACAGACTAAGCTTGTCGGAAGATAAAGCGATGGTCAATTTGGACAAATACGGTAATATGTCATCGGCATCCATTCCAGTTGCACTGGCTGAAGCCGTTGAGCAGGGTCGTGTCAGTGAAGGAGACCGCCTTGTACTTGTAGGTTTCGGCGGCGGCTTGACATGGGGAGCTTCCGTTCTGGTATGGTAGTATGAGCGTTGCAGCTTTTTGAAAAAATAAGACGTTATAAGTTTTCCTCTTATGACGAGCTTACATATCACCGCGAAACGAGCTATACTGTTTGATGCAGTTCGAGCCGTATACGTGTGTAAGGGGGAAACGTTATGAGTAAAATAGCATTTGTTTTTCCGGGGCAAGGCGCACAAGCTGTCGGAATGGGCAAGGACGCCTATGATGCGTTTGATCGTTCCCGTGCGATTTTTGAACAAGCGGATGAGGCATTGGGCTTCTCATTAAGCCAGATTATTTTTGAAGGACCAGAAGATACGCTTAAACAAACAGCGAATACACAGCCAGCACTGCTTACCGTTAGCGTTGCGCTATTGGAAGCGTTGGAAGGCCGGGGGCTGAAGCCGGATTATGTTGCTGGGCACAGTCTTGGGGAGTATAGCGCGCTTGTCGCTGCTGGAGTCCTATCCTTTGATGATGCTGTTCGTACTGTCCGTGCTCGCGGTCAATTTATGGAGCAAGCTGTTCCTAGCGGCCAAGGCGCAATGGCAGCAGTGCTCGGCGCTGAACGCGATACGCTCGCAGCGCTTTGTGCGGCAATTACAGCTGAAGGCTCGGCTGTTGAGCTTGCAAATGTGAATTGTCCGGGTCAAATTGTGGTGTCAGGTACTGCAGCAGGTGTCGATGCTGTTGTCCAGCGCGGCAAAGAAGAGGCTGGAGCAAAACGGGTTATTCCTCTTGAAGTAAGCGGTCCATTCCATTCATCCCTAATGAAGCCTGCAGCTGTAAATCTTCAAGCGACATTAGCTGATATAGCGATGAAGGATGCTAAAGTTCCTGTTGTGGCGAATGTCACTGCCAATGCGGTAACATCGGCGGATGAGATACGTGGTCTGCTCGTAGAACAGGTGTGCTCACCTGTCCTTTGGGAAGATAGCGTACGTTATTTAGTCGAGCAAGGCGTTGATACATTTGTGGAAATCGGGTCGGGAACGGTGCTTGCCGGCCTCATCAAAAAAGTCGACAAAAATCTACGCGTCATCTCGATTAACAGCATCAGTGCGCTTGAAGCGCTGCAGGTGAATGAACAATAGGATGGAGGGGATTCGATGTTTGCTAGCTTGGAAGGAAAAAAAGCACTCGTAACAGGCGCATCGCGGGGCATTGGCAGATCGATTGCTATTGCCCTCGCCGAGGCAGGCGCGGATGTTGCCATTAACTACTCAGGCAGCGAAGCGGCAGCAGCTGAAACGGCGCAAGCTGTAGAAGCACTCGGTAGACGCGCTATTGTAATAAAAGCTAATGTTGGCAAAGTAGATGAATTTGAAGCGATGGTCAAGGAAGTCATCGAGCAATTCGGAGCGGTTGACATATTAGTGAATAATGCGGGCATTACAAGAGATAATTTAATCATGCGTATGAAGGAAGACGAGTTTGACCAAGTCATTGAAACCAACTTAAAAGGGGTTTTCAATGGCATTAAAGCGGTCACTCGCTCTATGATGAAACAACGCTCCGGCCGAATCATCAACATTTCTTCTGTTGTTGGTGTGCTCGGAAACCCTGGGCAGGCTAACTATGTCGCAGCCAAAGCTGGTGTCATTGGTCTTACTAAGGCTAGTGCCCGCGAGCTTGCGTCACGCGGCATTACAGTTAACTGTGTAGCCCCAGGATTTATTCAAACCGAAATGACGGACAAGCTGCCGGAAGAAATGCGCCAATCTTTATCTGGCCAAATTCCGCTTGCCCGTCTCGGAGATCCGAGCGACATCGCAAACGCAGTCCGTTTTCTTGCTTCGGATGCTTCAGCCTATATGACTGGACAGACGATTCATGTGGACGGCGGCATGTATATGTAACACCAGATAATTCAGCAATAATGAATTAAAACGGTTACGTATGGCATTTTATCTTTAATTCTCGTATAATACCATGGAGGAGGTGAACCGGATGTCCGAAGTAGTAGATCGCGTAAAACGTATCGTCATCGACCGACTAGGCGTAGACGAAGCGGAAGTTACACTTGAAGCTTCATTTAAAGATGACCTCGGCGCTGACTCTCTTGATGTCGTTGAATTGGTCATGGAGCTAGAAGACGAGTTTGATATGGAAATTTCTGATGAAGATGCTGAGACTATCACCACTGTGGGAGAAGTAGTTAAATACATACAATCTCATACGTAAGAAGGACAAGTCCCGTTTTTAATAAACGGGACTTCTCTCCATCTAGGCAGTTTCATGCATTACACTTAAGCAAGCAAGGCAGCTTTTATATAAAGAAGCGTGAATGGCTTTATGTGCATCTCATTTATACCTCCTTATATTTCAAGCGTAAAGGTTTCGCCGTTTGGTACGGCTAGGCTTGTATTTACGGAGAAATATAAGCAGGGTATACGCAATATAGCAACATTGACCGATTAACAAAGGTGACGCAGCTTGCGCATCAAATTTGCTGGACATAGAGGTGAATCGAATGAAACAAAGAGTTGTTGTTACGGGTATGGGGGTTATTACCTCACTCGGTTCCGATTTGGAAGAGTTCTGGGGTAACTTGCTGGACGGAAAATCAGGTGTATCGGTTGTTGAAGCTTTCGATTTCTCTGAGTATCCTACGCGCATTGCCGCAGAAGTTAAAAATTTCAATCCCGAAGATTACGGTTTAGATAAAAAAGAAGCACGCAGAATGGATCGTTTCGTACAATTCGCTGCAGTAGCTAGTCAATTGGCAGTTAAAGATGCTGATTTGCAAATTGGTACAAATGCTGACCCTGAGCGTGTTGGCGTTATGGTCGGTTCCGGTATCGGCGGACTTGGCACTTGGGAAGACCAGCACAATATTTTGCTGGAGAAAGGCCCTAAGCGCGTCAGCCCATTCTTTATTCCGATGATGATCGCGAACATGGCTTCTGGACAAGTATCCATGCTTACTGGTGCGAAAGGTCCAAATAGTACGGCGGTAACCGCTTGTGCTACGGGCACTCATTCCATCGGCGATTCTTTCAAATTGATTCAACGCGGCGACGCTGACGTGATGATTGCTGGCGGAGCAGAAGCGACGATCAGACCGACTGGCATGGCAGGCTTCTGCTCAATGCGTGCGATGTCCGTTCGCAATGAAGAGCCTGAAAAAGCAAGTCGTCCGTTCGACGTTGACCGTGATGGTTTCGTAATGGGCGAAGGCGCTGGTGTACTCGTGCTTGAATCACTTGAGCATGCGCAGGCACGCGGTGCAAAAATTTATGCTGAAGTTATCGGTTATGGTATGAGCGGTGACGCTCATCACATGACTGAGCCAGATCCAGATGGTGCAGCTCGCTGCATGGTGAAAGCATTTAAGGATGCTGGAATTGATCCTTCTGAGATCGACTACATCAATGCGCACGGCACTTCGACACCTGTCGGTGATCGCTCAGAGACAAAAGCGATCAAAAAAGCGCTCGGCGACCATGCTTATAAAGTAGCGGTCAGCTCAACGAAATCGATGACAGGTCATTTGCTAGGTGCTGCTGGCGGCGTAGAAGCCGTAATTCTCGGCTTGACTATCAAAAGCGGAATCATCGCTCCGACTATTAATTTAGACAATCAAGATCCGGAGTGCGATCTTGATTATGTACCTAATAAACCGCGTGAAGCGAATGTAAGGATAGCATTGTCCAACTCATTCGGATTCGGCGGTCACAATGCATCGATCGTGATGAAAGTTTATGAAGCGTGATTCCTTCTATGAGCTGCAGCAGCGGCTGCAGCTCAGTTTTAAGCGGACAAAGCTGCTGAGGCAAGCTTTCACTCATACTTCTTATGTAAATGAACACAAGCGCGGGTCAGCTCAGGATAATGAGCGTTTGGAATTTTTGGGAGATGCGGTGCTTCAATTACTCGTTTCTGAGTACTTGTTTGCAACGTATCCGCAGCGGCCTGAGGGCGAGCTCACGAGAATGCGTGCGTCAATCGTCTGCGAGCCATCTTTAGCCCAATTTGCTGAACGCTTGGAGCTCGGTTCGCATGTGCTTCTCGGACGCGGTGAAGAGCAGCTAGGCGGTCGGCAAAGGCAAGCATTGCTAGCTGATTTGTTCGAGTCGTTTGTCGGTGCCATTTTCCTTGACGCAGGAATTGAGGAAACGAGAGCTTTTCTTAATGAGCATATGTTTCCTTTTGTTGAGTCAAACGACTATGGTCTTCTTGTTAAAGACTCCAAGTCGAAGCTGCAGGAACGATCGCAGCATCATGGGCTTGGTGCGGTGGAATACCGAATCATTGAAGAACGTGGACCTGCGCATGACCGTGAATTTGTCGTTGAAGTATATCTCGGTGAAGAGCGTTTTGGCGTCGGCAGCGGGAGGACGAAGAAGGAAGCGGAGCAGCGTGCTGCAGCTGAAGCATGGCGCACGCTATCGCAGGAACAAGGCTAATCAGCATAGAGAGTTTCCGGAAGGTCTTCTGACCTGCCGGGCGCTCTCTTTTTTTATGAACGTTTATTATGTGGCCCTGATAAAAAGGAAGAGCGGATTAACCAGCTGAAATAAGGTGATAAACGCAGCATTTGGTTGCTTTTAGTAGCTTAAATGGTTATCAAGGCCCATAAGATGTGGTACAATGAGGGGTGAGGTGAAAACCAAGACATGTTTCTGAAACGGATTGAATTATCAGGCTTTAAGTCTTTCGCTGATCGGACCGAAATGGAGTTTGTAACCGGTATTACTGCGGTTGTAGGGCCGAACGGCAGCGGAAAAAGCAACATCTCGGACGGCATACGCTGGGTGCTCGGCGAGCAAAGCGCAAAGAGCCTCCGCGGCGGCAAGATGGAAGATATTATTTTTGCCGGAAGCGATGCTAGGAAAGCTGTCAATTACAGCGAGGTATCCCTTACTCTTGATAACTCGGATGGGGCATTGCCGCTCGAGTATAACGAGGTAACAGTGACACGGCGTGTACATCGCAGCGGAGATAGCGAATATTTAATAAACAAGCAGCCATGCAGGCTAAAAGATATTACCGAGCTATTTATGGATACCGGTATCGGTAAAGAAGCTTATTCCATCATTGGACAAGGCCGAATTGAAGAAATTTTAAGCACGCGCTCGGAGGATCGTCGCGGAATATTTGAAGAAGCCTCCGGCATCGTCAAATACAAGTCGCGTAAGCGCGAAGCGCAGAGAAAGCTTGATGAAACTGAGCAGAATCTGCTTCGCATTCATGATTTGGTGACGGAGCTCGAAGATCAGGTTGGCCCGCTTCGCAAGCAATCGGAGAAAGCCATTCACTTCAAAGCGCTCAAGGAACAGCTGAAAACGAAGGAAATCTCTATGTACGTACATAACATCGAACAGATTCACGGTTCATGGACGGAGGCAAACGGCAAGCTTGAGCGTTTGCAGCAGGAGCAGCTTCAGCTATCTACGGTTGTCAGCAAGCATGATGCACATTTGGAGAAGGATCGTCAGCAGCTGCGGGAGCTTGAGCTCGAGCTTGATCAGCTTCATGAAGCGATGCTGCAAATTAGTGAGGATTTCGAGAAATGTGAAGGATACGGCGAGGTATTGAAGGAACGCAAGCGCAACTTGGAGCAAAATAAACGTCAGCTTGAAGAGTCAATCGCTGCACAGGACGCTCGCATTGTCAGCATGACGCAGGAAGAAGCGGAATTTCGCAGCCGCGCAGCTGCGTTGCAGCTGCAGCTAGCAGATTTGCGCTCGAAAATAGCCGATGAAGAAGCGCGTCTGGTAGGCGTTGCAGGCGGAGCAGTCGTTGATGCGGAAGAAACACTCAAAAGCGAGCTATTGGAAGTGCTCAGCTCGATGGCGCAGCACCGCAACGAAATTCGTTATGCTTCGCAGCAGCAAGAAGCATTGCAGCGACGGATGGAGCGAATTAGCGAGGATGAGACCAAATGGCTGGAGCAGCAGGAAAAATTGGACGAGCGACGCTCTGCACTTGCGGCTGCGCTTGAATCTACGCTGGCGCGACTAGAGCAGGCAAGAAACAAAACGCTTTCGGAATCTGAACAAACGAGAAAGATTTCTCAAAGTTTGGAAGAGGTCACTTTAGCTATGCGAAAGTGGGAGCAGAAGTTAGACAGCCATGTTTCTAGGCGCGATACCATGAAAGAAATGCAGGACGCGCTTGATGGCTTTATGCAGGGCGTAAAGGAAGTTCTCAAAGCTTCCAGACGCGGCAATAGCGGAATCAGCGGTGTTCATGGCGCGGTTGCGGAGCTTGTTCGTGTTCCTGAACGCATTGAGACTGCCGTTGAGACTGCACTGGGCGGGGCCTTGCAGCATGTGGTCATGGAGGATGAGAAAACGGCTCGCGCAGCTATCGCATTCTTGAAGCAGCGTCAGCTGGGACGAGCTACCTTCCTGCCGCTCGATGTCATACGTGGCAGACAAGTTCCTGAGCATGACAAGCGTATAGCCGAATCCATTGAGGGCTTCGTAGGCGTTGCTGCTGATTTGGTAAGCTCGGATGACCGCTATTCAGCGATTGTGAACAGTTTGCTTGGCAATGTATTGCTAGCCGAAACGCTGGAGCAAGCCAACCGGATTGCATCGAAATGTCAATATCGATACCGCGTCGTCACGCTTGAAGGTGATATTGTCAATGCTGGTGGTTCAATGACGGGGGGCAGCTTGCAGAAGAAAGGCGCCAGCCTGCTTGGTCGTCAACGTCAAATCGACGCGCTTGATCAAGAGATTGCAGATGCTCGAAAGATGGTAGAGCAGCTTCGTAATAAGCTAAGCGATTTGCGCAAAGAACATTCTATTCGCACGCATAATATTGAGGAGCTGCGTGCAGAAGGCGAGAAAAGCCGTATTGAAGAGCAGCAAATTAGAGCTGAGCTTCAGCAGCTTCACAATGAGGCCAAGCATCTCGACGAGCAGCGTCAGCTGTATTCAGCAGATCGTAACACTCATTTGTCCGAGCAGAAAGATGTTCAGGCAGCAGCTAAAGCTGCAGAGCTCCGTTTAGAACAGCTGGTTGTAGATGAAGCGCGGCTGCAGGAAGCGATTCGTATGGCAGAAGAGCGGCGTAAAGCTAGCGAATTTGCGAAGGAAGAGCTGCAAGGCCAGCTTACCGATATTAAGATCGCTGCAGCGAAGACTGATCAAGAGAAATTATCGTTCGAAGATCAATCAGCGAGAGTGCGTGCGGAAATTGGTCGAGCGAAGCAAGAGCTTGGAAGCTTGCGTTCCTTGTCCGTTCAGCAAGAGGAAGAAATCGCAAGGCATGCCGATGAAACGGTACAGCAGATTGAACATCTCAATCACCTGCGTTTGAAGAAGCAGGAATGTGCAGAGCAAACGGATTTCAAACGTTCAGCACGCGCTAAGCGAATTGCCGAGCTCGATTTGGGCGAGAGTGAAACGAAGGAGCAGCGCGGACAACTTCGGACGGTTGAAGAGCAGATGAGGCAGACCGAAATAGCGGCTAACCGTCTAGACGTGGAGCTTGATAATTTGCTTCGGAAGCTCAGTGAGGAATATGAGCTTAGCTATGAACTCGCTAAGGAGCAGTACCCTATACCTGAGGATGTTCTCGGTACACAAAATGAGGTTAGAGACGTTAAACGTCAGATAACCGCTCTTGGCGAAGTGAATTTAGGCGCAATCGAGGAGTATGAGCGAGTCAGCGAACGTTTTGAGTTTTTGTCAGAGCAGAAGGATGATTTGATCGACGCAAAAACGACGTTGTACCAGGTCATTCGCGAGATGGACGATGAGATGTCCAAACGGTTCAAAGCGACGTTTGAAGCGATTCGGAGTCATTTTGTTATCGTATTCGCGAAGCTGTTCGGTGGTGGCCGTGCTGATCTTGTGCTCGTTGAGCCGGATCGTGTTCTTGATACAGGAATCGACATCGTTGCTCAGCCGCCAGGCAAAAAACTGCAAAATCTACAGCTGCTCTCTGGTGGAGAAAGAGCTTTGACCGCAATCGCTTTGTTATTTGCGATTTTACAGGTGAAACCCGTTCCGTTCTGCGTGCTTGATGAGGTTGAAGCTGCGCTTGATGAGGCAAACGTATCACGCTTTGCTCAATATTTGCGTGAGTTTTCAGAGCTTACGCAGTTTATCGTCGTTACTCACCGTAAAGGCACGATGGAGGAAGCGGATGTGCTATATGGTGTTACGATGGAGGAAGGCGGCGTATCGAAGCTCGTTTCTGTGCGCTTAGAGGATGAAGAGCCGGTATCCGCATAACTTATAGAAAAAACGGCAACGTGAGGATGGGGAGTTGGAACAATGAGTTTTTTTAAGAAGCTGAAGGAAAGCATCGCTACAAAGACAGAAGCGGTGACAAATATTTTCAAAGAAGGCTTATCGAAGACGCGTACGGCTTTTGTTGAAAAGGTAGAAGAGCTAATCACACGCCGCAAAAAAATCGATGAGCAGTTTTATGAAGAACTAGAGGAAATATTAATTGGCGCCGACGTTGGTGTGAATACTGTCATGCAGCTTATTGACGACCTGCGGGCCGAAGTGAAAAAACGGAAGATCGAGGATGCTTCGGATTTACAGCCGATCCTCTCTGAGAAGCTGATTCATCTGATGAAGGGTGACGATCATTCCGGCTTGCGGATGGCACCAAGCGGCATCACTGTTATTTTGTTCGTTGGCGTAAATGGCGTCGGCAAGACGACGACCATTGGCAAGCTTGCTCATAAATTTAAGAGCGAAGGCAAGAGTGTGCTTATGGCAGCTGGCGATACGTTCCGCGCAGGAGCTATTGAGCAGCTGGAGGTATGGGGACAGCGTGTTGGTGTCGATGTCATTAAGCAGCAATCAGGAGCTGACCCTGCAGCAGTGATGTTCGATGCGGTGCAAGCTGCAAAGCAGCGCGGCGTAGACGTTCTGTTATGCGATACGGCTGGCAGGCTGCAAAACAAAACAAATTTGATGGAAGAGCTGAACAAGATTTTCCGCGTGATTCAGCGCGAGCTTCCTGACGCTCCTCATGAGGTTCTTCTTGTGCTTGATGCAACGACTGGCCAAAACGCACTTAGCCAAGCAAAATTGTTTGGCGAGAAAAGCGGCGTAACCGGTCTAGTACTGACTAAGCTTGATGGCACAGCTAAAGGCGGAATCGTAATTGCTATTCGTAATGAGCTAAGCCTCCCGGTTAAGCTTGTAGGTCTTGGCGAAAAAATGGGAGATTTGCAGCAATTCGATTCAGAGCAATTTATTCATGCTTTGTTTGCTGGATTAATCCAGCGTGAAGATGATTCTGAAGCTGAAAAAACGGCGGAGTAAGCGGCGATTAAAGATGGTTTGGAGCAGTTAAAACAGCTCGTAAAGGTGACAAGGGAAAATACTTGACAGCAGCCTATAGTGTCATGTATTATAAAAGACGTTGCTGGTGTAAAGGTATTTACCTTGTCGGCAGAACAAGCAAATAACAGGAGGGGCTGAGGGGATGAAAGCAAATGAACCAGATGCCTTGTCCAAGACAACCCGAATAAACTTGTTGTTCGACTTTTACGAGCCGCTCTTGACAGAGAAGCAGCGGACGTTTCTCAAATATTATTTTCACGACGACTTCACACTTGGGGAAATTGCTGGCGAGTTTGGAATTAGCAGACAAGCGGTATATGAGCACATCAAGCGTGCAGAACAAGTGCTAGAAAGTTATGAAGGCAAGCTAGGCTTGCTTGTAAGACATGAATCCTTTCAACAATTAACTGTGCAGCTTGTGAACAGCGTTAACGAGCTTTCCATTGCAGAGCAGGATAAGCAGGCGCTTATGAGTGTTATTGCACAATTTAAATTAGCCGAATAAAACATGAAGAATGGAGGTGACGGTACATGGCAGCATTTGAGAGCTTATCGAGTCGGCTTCAAAATGTGTTCAGCAAGCTGAGGGGCAAAGGCAAGGTTTCCGAGGATGATGTTAGCGAAGCAATGCGTGAAGTGCGTTTGGCGCTTCTAGAGGCAGACGTTAACTTTAAAGTCGTGAAGGACTTTATTGCGAAGGTGAAGGAACGGGCTATTGGCCTCGATGTATCCAAGAGCTTCACGCCCGGCATGGTCGTCATCGATATCGTAAATAAAGAGCTGACCGAGCTGATGGGCGGCACGCAGAGCAAGCTGGTTAAGGCTAATAAGCCTCCGACAGTCATTATGATGGCGGGTTTGCAAGGTGCGGGTAAGACAACAACTTCAGGCAAGCTGGCAAAATTGCTTCAGAAGAGCAACAATAAGCCGCTTCTTATCGCTTGTGATATTTATCGTCCTGCAGCCATTAAGCAGCTTCAAGTGCTTGGTGAACAAATCAATGCGCCGGTCTTCTCCTTGGGTGATCAGACTTCACCTGTAGAGATTGCGCGTGCTGGACTACAGCATGCCAAAGAGAACGGCAATGACTATGTCATCATTGATACCGCCGGTCGTTTACATATCGACGAAGAGCTGATGGAAGAGCTTAAGCAAATTCATCAGGTCACAAAGCCGGATGAGGTTCTCCTCGTTGTTGATGCAATGACAGGACAAGATGCTGTAAACGTTGCTCAGAGCTTTCATGAACAGCTCGCTTTAACAGGCGTTGTACTAACGAAGCTCGATGGCGATACTCGCGGTGGCGCGGCGCTGTCGGTAAAAGCAGTTACAGGCTGTCCGATTAAATTCGCAGCAATGGGTGAGAAGATCGACTCCTTGGAGCCGTTCCATCCAGAGCGTATGGCTTCTCGTATTCTCGGCATGGGCGATATGCTATCGCTTATTGAGAAGGCGCAGTCGAATATTGATGCAGATAAAGCGAAGGAAATGGAACGTAAAATGCGTACAGCAGAGTTTACGTTCGACGATTTTCTTGAGCAGATGGAGCAGGTTCGCAATTTGGGGCCGCTTGATCAAATTATGGATATGCTGCCCGGCATGAACAAGATGAAGGGCATGAAGGATATGAAGGTCGATGAGAAACAAATCGGCCGCGTCGAGGCGATTGTCCGCTCCATGACGAAAGAGGAGAAGCAAAAGCCAGAGCTGCTTAATCACAGTCGCCGCAAGCGTGTTGCTGCAGGCAGCGGAACAACGATCGTTGAGGTAAACCGCCTCATTAAGCAGTTTGACGATATGAAAAAAATGATGAAGCAATTCTCATCGATGATGGGACCGAAAGGACCTAAGGGCGGCAAGAAGGGCCTGAAAGGTATGCTCGGCAAAAATATGAAGTTCCCGTTTTAATGGTTGTTTACTCTTTGAAGGAGGTGAATTTTTAATGGCAGTACGTATTCGTTTGAAAAGAATTGGTGCTCACAAAGCTCCTTTCTACCGCGTAGTAGTTTCGGATTCCCGTTCGCCGCGTGATGGTCGTTTTATCGAAGAAATCGGTACTTATAACCCGGTTGCACAACCGGCTCAAGTTAAGATTGATGAAGAGAAAGCGCTAAAATGGTTGCAAACTGGAGCGCAAGCTTCTGATACCGTTCGTGACTTGCTTTCCAAAGCTGGTGTTCTTAAAAAGTTCCATGAGCTTAAGCAACAGAAATAACTGTTGAATAGCGGAGGGCCTTGAGATGAAAGAATTGATTCTTGTCATAGCGAAGGCATTGGTTGATCATCCTGAACAGGTGCAAATCAATGTGAAGGATGATGACCGTGGCACGATATACGAGCTTTCGGTTCACCCCGAGGATATCGGTAAAATCATCGGTAAACAGGGACGCATAGCGAAAGCGATTCGCACGGTAGTGACTTCTGCTTCCGTGAAATCGCAAAAGCGTGTCATCGTCGACATTATGTCATGATGTACGTATAAAGAGAAGGTTGGGATGAATGTCCTAACCTTCTTTTCAATATGTACACTTATCCATGGATGTCGCTAATCATTACGGCTTCGTTCTTCAACATGGAACGAAGCCGTTTTTGCATGTATAATAAGGCTATACACATATGAAGGGCTGGTTCTAATGAACGAAAAATGGTTTACAGTCGGGAAAGTCGTTAATACGCACGGTATCCGCGGAGAGCTGAAAATTCTTTCGCAAACGGATTTTGCAGAGGATAGATTTGCTTCTGGAAACAAGCTGCTTATGGTGAACGAGGAAAGCGGAGCTTCACTGGAAGTTAAAGTAATCAGCTCACGCGCGAACAAAAACGTATACATATTGAAGCTGGAAGGCTTCACTGATATTAATGCGGTTGAGAAATATAAAGGCTGGGTACTGAAAATTTCAGCCGACCAGCAGCTTGAGCTTGAAGAAGGCGAATATTATTATCACGAAATTATAGGCTGCCGCGTCGTTACCGAGGAAGGCGAGGAGCTGGGCACGATTTCGGAAATTCTAAGCCCAGGAGCAAATGACGTATGGGTAGTGGATCGTCCGAAAGGCTCGGGGAAGCAATTGCTTTTGCCTGTTATTGATGATGTCTTAGTCAATGTCGACACAAAAGAGAAAATCGTGACGGTCCATTTGATGGAAGGATTGATTTAACCGATGAAAATAGATGTGCTGACGCTGTTTCCCGAAATGTTCGACGGCGTGTTCAATTCGAGCATTTTAGGAAAAGCGAAAGAGAAGGGGATCGTATCCCCTCAAGCAATCAACTTCCGTGCTTATTCAGGCAATAAGCATAACACGGTTGATGATTATCCATACGGCGGCGGTGGCGGCATGGTCTTGAAGCCAGATCCGGTCTTTGCTGCAGTAGAGGATCTAAAGCTGGATGACAATATAAAGCCGCGTGTTATTCTTCTATGCCCGCAAGGAGCACAGTTTACGCAGAAGAAGGCTGAAGAGCTTGCAAAGGAACAGCATTTGGTTCTTATTTGCGGTCACTATGAAGGTTATGATGAGCGTATACGCGAGCATCTTGTAACAGACGAGCTGTCGATTGGTGATTACGTGCTTACGGGTGGAGAAATACCTGCAATGGTGCTCATCGATAGCGTTGTTAGATTACTGCCAGGAGTGCTTGGCAATGAAACTTCTGCCGTTACAGATTCATATAGCACAGGTTTGCTTGAGCATCCCCATTACACTCGGCCTGCGTCGTTCCGCGGCTGGGATGTCCCGGATGTTCTTATATCTGGTCATCATGCGAATATTGAGGTGTGGCGTCGTGAGCAGTCGCTGCTGCGGACGCTGCAGCGCCGTCCTGACCTTCTGAAGAGCGCCCCGCTTACGGACAAGGAACGCAAATGGGTGGCTTCACAGTTAAAGCAGGAGCCTAATAAGACAGGCAAATAGTACGACCCTAGCTAATAAACAAAGCCGCAACGAATTTCGTTGCGGCTTTGTTTATTTAGAAGTATTTGATGATTATGGCGTGTAAAAATTTTGGGTATAGTAGACGTTATAGGTTCCGCCTAATGCAACACCTGTACCTAGTCGCTCAAGCTTGCTGTTTAATAGTGCTTCACGATGGCCTTCTGTTGAATTGACCCAGCCATAGTGAGCAAAAATGCTATTTTTGTATCCGGCAGCTATGTTTTCAGCAGCGGAGTGATACTTAACGCCATTTGCTTTCATTCGGTCAAAGGGAGACGAGCCGTCTGGATTCGTATGGTCAAAAAATTTACGTGCACTCATATCGTTGCTGTGACCATGCGCAGAGGCAGCAGCGAGCTTGTCCCATTGCAGCAGAGGTATTTTGCGAACAGCGCGCTCAGCGTTAGTAAGATCAAAGAGCTGTTGTTCATATGCGTCTGCCAGCTTGGATGTATTGGCTGATTTTAACGCTGTGGATTTGGAAACGGCTTGATCCATTTGCATGACACCAGCTATTTTGTTTCCATCACGTCGGTCAATGAAGAGAACGGTATGTACTTTTTTTGTAGTGTAAGCATAATAATCGTTATTTGTCTCGACATTGGTTGCTTCGCCAACCAGCTTTTTGGCATTACCAATCGTTTGACCGATCTGGATGCCCGACTTCATCGCCCAGCTATCTTTGCCATTGGAGAAAAGTGCGATTACCCGATCATTTTGGATGCCGAACATCATGTAGTTGGTATAGCTGCTATTATAAACGTACCAGGAGAAACCATATTCGCTTGGATCAATTCTTGACGGTTTTCCGAGCGTTTGTTGAAGCTTTTGCAGCGAATCGTTTAACGTTATTTCATGAAGGCGATCAACGGTGTTAATAATTTTAGCATCGGACAACGCTTTTGAGTGAAGTTTGAGGTTATAGAAGAAGGTAAGCGCCTCAGCGCGTGTAAGTTTTCCATCTGGTATGAAGCCGCTAACGGTGGCAGAGGTGCGTCCGTTCGATATTTTCTCATCAAGCAGCCACTGAATTGCGCTTTGCTCTGTAAATTCCTTTCCATTTGCCGCGGAAGCTAGAAGCAACGCAGCTTGTCCACGTCGGAATTCGACATTTTGTGAAGCGTTATTGATAGGCCAGCCCAAATTATTCGCATAATCGTAATAAGGCTTGGTCCAATTGCTGGCGCTGGAAGATGATGTTGTGACTAATCCATAGGCTCTCAATAACATAGCAAGAAACTCAGCTTCATTAACAACCTTGTTTGGCTTGAAGGAATTATCCCCATAACCTTGAGCTAATTTCTGATCAACAGCCCAAGAAATATAGGAGCCAGCCCAGTGTCCATTCGTATCTTTAAAAGCCAAGGATTCAGCAGAGGTTTGCAATGGTGCAGAAATGGTTAATATTAATAGTACAGATGCGATTCCCCCTTTTGTTTTGTTACAAAAAGATTGTTTATTATGGTGCAATTTTGTCACCTCTTCATGTCGGTGTTTGTCATCATTTAGTATACATGATTTATGAATAAAAAAATCGTGTTGTATTATTGGGCTAGCTATGGTAAAATTTCTAATGTTGTTCGTAAAGTCGGACGGTCCGCTATCAGCGATGAACCGATTCAGAGGAATCCGGTGAGCTTATAAGAACGTCTATGGTGGAAGGAGTGAATCAAATGAATCTTTTGCAAACAATCGCGCAAGAAAATCTGCGCCAAGGTCTACCGAACTTTCGTCCAGGTGACACGCTAAAAGTTCATGTAAAAGTTATCGAGGGAACTCGTGAGCGTATCCAATTGTTCGAAGGCGTTGTAATCAAACGTCGCGGCGGTGGAATCAGCGAAACTTTTACAGTGCGTAAAATTTCCTACGGTGTTGGTGTGGAAAGAACTTTCCCGCTTAACTCGCCTAAAATCGAAAAAATCGAAGTGGCTCGCCGTGGTAAAGTACGTCGCGCGAAATTGTACTACCTACGTAGTCTTCGCGGAAAAGCTGCTCGTATTAAAGAAATTCGTTAAGAACAAACGACAAGAGGGGCTTGCGCAAACAAGCTCCTTTTCGTTTTTTCTCAAAGGTCATTTACATATTACAGCATATGGGAAGAAGGCGGACTGAATGGACTCACAGCAGCGAAATGACGGGCTGGACAATGGCAATGATCATGAAATGAAAAATACGCAGGAACATGCGGACATTGAGCAGAATTTACCAAACCGTGCAGCAGCCCATGCATCCGGCTCAGGAAAACAGGGCGGAGCTTATAAAGAAGTCGTAGAATGGATCAAGGCTTTAGTCATTGCGGTCGTTCTCGTATTTCTCATTCGTCAATTTTTGTTTTCACCATTCATCGTCGACGGACCTTCCATGAAGCCTAATTTCGAGACCGGCGAACGGTTAATAGTAAATAAAATTTTGTATACGATACGCGAACCGAAATTTGGTGAGGTCGTAGTGTTTGATGTTCCAGAGCAAGGCCGAAAATTTATAAAACGAGTGATTGGCGTACCGGGTGATAAAATTCGACTTGAAGGCGATGACCTTTATATTAATGATAAAAAAATAGACGAGCCTTATTTAAAAGAAGCAATTGCGGCAGCACATGCCGAAGGCAAGTTATACAACGAAAAAGGAATAAATTCCGATGTATCTGAAATCACTGTTCCTGAGGACACGATTTTTGCACTTGGCGACAATCGCAGCGATAGTACAGATAGCAGGGTTATCGGATTTGTATCGGATAAAGAGGTTGTTGGACGTGCCGATATTATTTTTTGGCCGCTGAACAAACTAGAGTTTATAAAGCACTGGACTAAATGAGGTGAGTAAATGACCATTCAATGGTTTCCGGGTCATATGACGCGGGCGAAACGGCAAATACAAGACAAGCTCAAACTAATCGATCTTGCCATCGAACTATTGGATGCACGGGTTCCACTATCTAGCCGTAATCCGATGATTGAGGAAATTTTGAACGGCAAGCCAAGATTGATCGTATTAAACAAATCCGACTTGGCTGATCCAAAAACGACAGAGCAATGGATGGCTTATTTCCGTAATGAAGGCCATGAATCGATCGCAATTGATTCCTCAACAGGCACAAAGGTAAATGAGGTTCCGCTCAAGGCAAAGCAAATTTTGCATGAGAAAATTGCACGTCAAATTGCAAAAGGCATAAATCCGCGTGCAATTCGCGGACTTATTGTAGGTATACCGAATGTCGGGAAATCCACGTTGATCAACAAGCTCGCTGGACGCGCTATTGCTTTAACCGGCGACCGTCCTGGCGTTACGAAGGGACAACAATGGATTAAGATTGGAACTGAAATGGAATTGCTCGATACACCGGGCATATTGTGGCCAAAGTTTGAAGACGAGCTCGTCGGATACAGGCTTGCTATGACAGGTGCCATTAGAGAGCAAATTTTGAACGTTGACGATATTGCCTTTTTTGCAATGCGTGAGCTGGTAGATCGTTACTGGCCTAACATGAAAGAGCGTTATGAGCTTGAAACGCCACCTAAGGACGCTACGGATTCAGATGAAATCGTGCGTGTGATGGAAGATATCGGACGTCGGAGAGGCTGCCTTGTTAGCGGTGGACACGTCGATTTGGAGAAAACATCCGGAATCATTTTGCGTGATTTGCGCTCAGGCAAGCTAGGAAGAATTACGCTCGAAGCGCCACCTTATTGATGTGAAACGGGGGAACGTAACGTGCTGCAATATGAACAGTCGTTATGGGAAGAAGGATTTAAAGCGATTGCTGGTGTAGATGAGGTTGGCCGAGGCTGCTTGTTCGGAGACGTCGTGGCAGCTGCCGTTATTTTACCGCCAGGGCTTGTGATTGAAGGGGTTAACGACTCCAAGAAGCTTTCCGAGAAAAAGCGTGACCAGCTGTATGATATTATTTTGCAGGAATGTGTAGCGTGGTCGGCTGCTCGTGTTGATGCTGAAACGGTTGATCGAATCAATATTAAGCAGGCAGCTAGGCTTGCAATGAAAATTGCAGTGGAATCGTTACAGGTTCCTTCTGACTATTTGCTTGTTGATGCGGAGAAGGTCGATGTTAGTCTGCCGCAGCTCTCGATCATTAAAGGGGATGCTACAAGCCAATCGATCGCTGCAGCCTCTATCGTTGCCAAGGTTACGCGCGATAGGCTTTGTGTGACCGAATGGGAGCAGGAACATCCAGCTTATGGCATTGCTATACACAAGGGATATGCAACGAAGCTTCATCGGGAGCGATTGCTAGCTAATGGACCAAGTCCTCTGCATCGCAGATCGTTTCTCGGCAATTTATTTACAGAGGAGCAGCTGCTTCTCTTCTAGCTGCATCTCGCAGCACATATTATATGACGCTCGATTGATTGTGCGAGGCAAAAGATGCCTAGTGTAATTATCGGGCGTTATTTTGTTTTTGTGCTGTTTTTTGGGGAGAACGGCTACAAGCTTTGCTCATTTTGACCGATATAAGGCTTATAGGTTTAATGAAGTCGTACATGCATATGTAAAGAGCTCGCTTAAGTGCAAAGAGCAAACGCATAGAATGGCGCTGGAGCAACGGAGGCGAATGAACAAATGAATATAAGTCAAATGATGCGAAGCTTCTTAGGAGAGGCTTCTAGTGCGGATACACGAGCTGTGGAGCTTAAAGTTGGACAAGTGGTAAGAGGCGTCATCTTGCAGGTGATGGAAAATAACGAAGCGCTCGTACAAATTAACGGTGTACAAGTGCGTGCGAAGCTAGAGCTGCCGCTTCAAGTGGGACAATCAGCAATGCTCCAAGTGCAGCCTCAATCAAGCGGAGCGCTTGTAATGCTTAAACAGGTTGAACCTGGTCAAGTGGGATTGCCTGATGATACGTTCAAGGAATGGGCTAAACAGCTGGCGTTGCCAGAGCAGAAATGGGCAGCGCAGATCGTAAAGGATTTGCGGAAGGAAGGCGTGATTCTGAACCGCGATGTTGCGCAAGCCTTTCAACAGGCTGCATCCGCGATGCCGGCTGGTGGAGATGCGGAGCAATGGATGCAGTCCGCTGCCGCAACCTTTAAAAGAGGGCTGCCTATGACTGGTGCTACTGTAGGTGCGATGCAGCAGGTTATGTTCGGGCGCAGCACGCATGAGCTGCTTGAGACGTTGCAGCAGCAAATTACTTCATTCACGAGTGTTTCGGATGAAGGGACAGTTGAAACAAAAGCCGCAACTCAAGCAGCTGCACGTGTGCAAGCGCTTCTGACGGAAGGGCTCGAGCTGCTTCGTGGAGTGACGGCTGAGTCTGGTGCAGCAAGATCAGGAGAAGCCGTTACAAAGGACATTCCGACTGCAAAGCAATTAAACGCGCAAATCGTCAAAACGGACTTGCCGCAGGCAACAGCAGCACCTGTCGCTATGTCTGAGGACGAAGCTCCGGATCAACAAGCTAATCCTCATGCGGCTAGAGCATTAGCCAGTCAGTCAAGTCAGCCCAACTGGCTGGGACAGATAATGAAATGGATGGGCGTCGATCATGAGCTTCAGCTTGCCAAAGTTTTTACAGCGGATACTCAATTGAGTCAGCAAGCGCCGGCTTCTCAGCCAGCAACAACGGAAACTGCTGCGAAGCCGGCGACTGTAACGTATGCTTCAGCACCACCGCTGCAGACTCCTATCGTCGAGGCTAACAACAAAGAAGCTGCTCCAACCGTAATGCTGGCAAAAGCAGCAGAGTTTGAAACCGCTGATTCTCAGCAAGCAAGGCTGCCGGATCAAAAGCATATGGTTGAACGAGCAGCCTTAGCGGTTCTTTCGACCGTTGCAGACAGCATTCCAATGACAGATTCTTCTCCGCCTGCTCAGCAGGAATCATTGAAAAGTGCCTTGCTAGCTCTTGTTTCATCGGATCATACACCTCCTGCTCTCAAAGAGACAGCGCAGCAGCTTGTACAGCAAATAACAGGCCAGCAGCTTTTGCTTACTCCTGAGCGGAACAGCTCCGTTCTCACGCATGTGACGATGTTTATTCCAATCAATAACGCAGACGGCAAACAAACCGCTTCGGTTCACATTCAGACAAGAAGAGGACGAAAAGGAGAGCTTGACGCTTCGAATTGCAGATTGCTCTTTAATTTGTCGATGAATACGCTGGGCGATACGATGGTTGATGTAAATGTGATGGACAAAATTGTAAGTTTAAACTTGTGGAATGATCATCCTGCAATCTCATCGCTTGCAGAAGGATCTCGAAATGAAATTGCTGCCAGCCTTCAGCAAGCAGGTTATCAGCTGCTTTCACTGCGAACAACTCCGCTTCCCAAAGCGGGGGAATCGAAGGTGGAAGCAGCATCAGCAGCAGTTAAGAACCAGCAAATGACGGATATGAGCGCCTTTGCAGCCAATCGTTACAAAGGAGTCGATTATCGTATATGAGCAGCGATCAGAGTGAAAATCAGCCACAAACGAAAGTCAGGAAAGCAGTCGCTTTAAAATACGAGCCAGGCGAGCGCACTGCTCCGGTTATGGTTGCTAAAGGGAAAGGGCATTTAGCGGATCTCATCCTTGAGAAAGCGAAGGAAAATGGCATTCCTGTTCAAGAGGATTCCTCGTTAGTAGAAGTGCTCTCTAAGCTTGATATCGATCAAGAAATCCCGGGTGAGCTGTATACGCTCGTCGCAGAAATTTTAAGCTTTGTTTATCGTTCTGACCGAAAAGCGAGGGAAATGATAGATGGGTGATGATGAGGGAAGAGCGAATGGGACGCGGAAACTAGATAATAGGAAAGCTACGGGTCAGCTTGGCGAGGAAGCAGCTTGTTTGTATTTAATAGAAGCTAATTATAATATTCTCACGCGGAATTGGCGATGTAGAATAGGAGAAATTGATATTATTGCTGAACATTCTGATAGATTTGTATTTGTAGAGGTGCGTACGAGAAAAGAAGGCGGCAAATACGGCACAGCCGCGGAGTCGGTGGATTATCGCAAGCAACAGAAGGTTAGGGAAGCGGCTCAAGTTTATTTACGCAGTGTCGGGCGCTCAGATGCATCCATTCGCTTTGATGTAGTTGCGATAACGTTGAGCCGTGCAGATGAGATCGTCACTTCTTTTAAGCATTTTGAGGCAGCGTTCTAAAAGGGTAACAAATTGGACTTTCTCTGACGGGAGCTAACCTACAGAGAAAGTTTTTTTATTATGAAAGCGGCTTATCAAGCCCGCGATATTGAATAGCTTCCGCGATATGCATTGTATCGACTGCGTCGCTTGCTTCAAGATCGGCTATGGTGCGTGCCAGCTTCAGCATTCTATCGTATGCCCGCATACTGATTCCAAGCGCTTCAAAAGCACTTTCCAGCAGGCTTGCGGCTTCTGGCTTTATATTTACAGACCTTCGAAGGGCAGCGCCGTTTAATGATCCAATAGGATTGAGACTGATGCCTGCTGTGCGATCTTGTTTAAAGGCATATGCACCCAGCACTAGCTGCTTCATTTGGGCAGTATTAAGTGATGGGCCAGTTGAAGCATGCTCTAGAGAAATAGGTCTTGGCACTTCTAGCTGTAAATCTATTCGATCAAGCAATGGCCCTGATATTTTAGATCGATAACGGCTAATGAGTGTAGCGCTGCAAGTGCAGCGTTTGTCGCCATACTCATGCCCATAATAGCCGCATGGACATGGATTAAAGGAGGCAGCCAGCATAATGCTGGCTGGAAACTGGAATACAGCTTTGGAGCGGGAAATGGTTACTATACGATCCTCCAGCGGCTGTCTCAAAACCTCAAGCACCTGTCTCGGAAATTCTGGCAATTCATCAAGAAACAACACGCCGCGATGAGCGAGTGTAACTTCTCCCGGCTTCGGGATAGAGCCGCCGCCGATCAGTCCGCCGGACGATATGGTATGATGCGGAGCGCGAAATGGTGGATGAGTAATAAGGCCGTGGGAGCTATCCAGCAGCTTGCCAGCTACACTATATATTTTCGTAACCTCCAGCGCTTCTTGTTCAGTCAATAAGGGCAATATCCCCGGAAGACGCCGAATCATCATCGTTTTACCCGTGCCAGGAGGTCCGCTGAGCAAAATATTGTGTTTGCCAGCCGCGGCTATAAGCATAGCTCGTTTGGCTTGATGCTGACCGATAACATCTCCATAATCACCAATTTCATCTTGCTTATCTAGATATGCTTTGTTTTCACTTTGACTAAAGCTGGAATCGTTTCTATGATCGACACGAATATCGTTCCAGTCGGATTGTTTCTTTTTGATTAAATCAAGCTCTTTCAGGTGGCTTAACGCAAACAATTCCATATCAGAAATCCAGATGGCTTCCTTGACGTTCGCTACAGGCAGTAAGACACGCGTAAAGCCAAGTCGTTTCGCTTGTTCAATCATGGCAAGTACACCGGCTACCGGACGGACATTGCCGTTAAGTGAGAGCTCTCCAAGAAGAAGCGTATTCTCAAAAGGGGCAACGCTAATTTGTCCGCTTGCAGTTAAGATGCCCGCCGCAATGGCTAAATCAAAGGATGTGCCTTCCTTGCGCAAGTCGGCAGGAGCTAGATTAACCGTAATTCTGTCCATAGGAAAAGTAAAACCACTATTTTTTAGAGCGGCTCGAACACGTTCAACAGATTCGCGAACAGCAGGATCAGGCAAACCCACTACGTTGATTTGAGGCAGGCCGCTGGAAATATCAACCTCAACTGAAATGCTTTTACCATCTACTCCATAAACGCTTGCGCTCTGAATTAAACTAAACACGACAAAAAGCACCCCCATATGTGTGAATGAAGGTGCTTCCTTACGATTCCGTTCCATCGTTATGAATTTGCCAATATCATAATTTAGTTATCTTCGCATTGTCAATATTTAAAATGTTTCGGGTATGATTTTTAGGATTGGGTCATACTAAATGGCGTGGTATTTTCCCTTATAAAACGAGCATTTCAGCTGGTTTTATCGCTTTAATCTCATTTTGAGATGAAACCCATATCAAAAAAGCCGTATTAATTATGTGTGAAAGTAAGGTAACTGGCGGGGAAAGGTGCTACAATAATAGAGGTTTGTGTACATATGACTGATTTCAGTCTGTGAAATGGAGGATTTCAACAATGAATATCCATGAATATCAAGGGAAAGCGGTCCTTAAACAGTATGGTGTCGTCGTACCTGAAGGTAAAGTAGCCTTCACTGTAGACGAAGCTGTTGAAGCGGCTAAATCGCTCGGAACAAAGGTTGTTGTCGTGAAAGCACAAATTCACGCTGGCGGCCGTGGTAAAGCGGGCGGAGTTAAAGTAGCAAAAAATCTTGATGAAGTGCGCGCTTATGCTAGTGAGATTCTAGGTAAAGTGCTTGTTACGCATCAAACAGGTCCAGAAGGCAAGGAAGTCAAACGTCTTCTGATCGAAGAAGGCTGCGACATTAAGAAAGAATATTATATCGGCGTAGTATTAGACCGTGGTACAGGTCGTGTCGTTATGATGGCTTCGGAAGAGGGCGGCACTGAGATTGAAGAAGTTGCTGAACACTCCCCGGAGAAAATCATTAAGGAGATCGTTGATCCTGCTGTTGGCTTGCAAGCGTTCCAAGCGCGCAAACTAGCTTATGCAATCAACATTCCTAATGAGCTTGTTAACAAAGCAGTTAAGTTCATGATTTCTCTTTACACCGCTTTTGTTGAGAAAGATGCATCCATTGCAGAAATCAATCCGCTTGTTGTAACTGGCGACGGACAAGTTATTGCTCTTGATGCTAAATTGAACTTCGACTCAAACGCTCTTTATCGTCACAAAGATATCGTTGAGCTTCGCGATTTGGAAGAAGAAGACGCAAAAGAAATTGAAGCGTCCAAATACGACCTTAGCTACATCGCTCTTGACGGCAACATCGGTTGCTTGGTCAACGGTGCAGGCCTAGCGATGGCAACAATGGATATTATCAAATATTACGGCGGCGACCCTGCCAACTTCCTAGACGTAGGGGGCGGTGCTACAGCTGAGAAGGTAACAGAAGCGTTCAAAATCATTTTGTCTGATGAAAAAGTTAAAGGTATTTTCGTTAACATTTTCGGCGGCATTATGCGTTGTGACGTAATTGCAAATGGCGTTGTCGAAGCAGCGAAGCAAGTCGGTCTTGACCGTCCGCTCGTTGTTCGTCTAGAAGGTACTAACGTAGACCTCGGCAAAACTATTTTGAAAGAATCGGGATTGAACATCGTGGCTGCGGATTCCATGGCGGACGGCGCGCAGAAGATTGTCGCTCTCGTGAAATAAGATAACTTGCTGTGTGGCATAGGCCGCATACGAATTCATTCAGGGGATGTGAGTTAAGAGTGAGCATTTTGGTTAATAAAGATACAAAAGTCATTACCCAAGGTATTACAGGAGCAACTGGCTTGTTCCATACCAAAGGCGGATTGGAATACGGTACGCAAATGGTCGGCGGCGTAACACCTGGTAAAGGTGGCACAAACGTTGATATTACACTTGATAACGGCACGCTCGTATCATTGCCTGTTTTCAACACGGTTGCTCAAGCAAAAGCTGCTACTGGCGCTAATGCTTCAGTTATCTATGTACCACCTGCATTTGCTGCAGATGCAATCATGGAAGCGGTTGACGCTGAGCTTGATCTTGTTATCTGTATTACAGAAGGCATTCCCGTGCTTGATATGGTAAAAGTTAAACGTTACATGGACGGCAGCAAAACCGTTCTTATCGGACCTAACTGCCCAGGCGTAATTACGCCGGATGAATGCAAAATCGGCATTATGCCTGGTTACATTCATACAGCTGGACATGTTGGCGTAATTTCTCGCTCAGGAACATTGACTTATGAAGCGGTTCATCAATTGACGACTCGTGGAATTGGACAATCTTCTGCAGTAGGAATCGGCGGCGACCCGGTTAAGGGCTCTGAGTTTATCGATATCTTGAATCTTTTCAATGAAGATCCAGATACCTACGCGGTAATCATGATTGGTGAAATCGGCGGTACAGCAGAGGAAGAAGCTGCTGAGTGGATTAAAGCAAACATGAAAAAACCAGTTGTCGGCTTCATTGGCGGCGCAACAGCGCCTCCGGGCAAACGGATGGGACATGCTGGCGCAATCATTTCCGGTGGTAAAGGAACAGCTGCTGAAAAAATCGCAACGCTTGAAGCTTGCGGCATTAAAGTAGCTCCAACACCATCTGAGATGGGTTCAACGCTTGTGAGTGTTCTTGAAGAGCAAGGCCTTCTTGAAAAATGTATCACTCGCAAATAATTATATAGTTTGATCTAAGGTAAGCAACCTTTCAACGACCCGATAACGGGAGTTGGAAGGTTGCTTTTTTTTTTGCGGATTGCCATTATTTTATCGGCTGACTTGCATTCTTATGCTATCTACCGCACAATAGATAAGTATGTAGGCCAGCCCGAGTAGAGAAGGGGCTTGGTACTGATGACTAAAAAACAAGATATTCGTAGACAAATGGTTATTGCCTTTCACGAAATTCCTGGCATAGGATGGCATGCAATTCAGAAGGCTGTTCACCATGAATTTTGGAATAAACGATCATGGAGCATAGAAGATTTACTTGCTATAGGCCTGCATCGTGGTCAAGCGAAAGCAGCGGCTGAACGTTATGCAGAGCGGCCATGGATTTTGACAGAAGATCCGTCAGAAGCAGTTGCTGCAGTAAATGCAATCGCATTAACGCCTTATGATACCGAATATCCGAAAATTTTAAGAGAGATTGCACAGCCGCCTTGGGTCTTGTATGCTAGAGGACGTCTTGAGCTGCTGCAGCGTCCAGCAATTGCAGTAGTAGGTACAAGAGTGCCGACCGCATATGGCAGGCAATCAGCGACTACGCTGGCACAGGAGCTTTCCTCTGCAGGCTTGACGGTGGTTAGCGGCCTAGCCAAAGGTGTCGATAGCAAAGCTCATGAAGCAGCGTTGTACGGAGCGGGAGGAACGATTGCTGTTCTTCCTACGCCTATTGATAAGTGTTATCCAACTGAGAATCTATCATTGTTTCACAAAATTGCCGAGCATGGCTTGCTCGTCTCAGAAACGCCGATCGGTACTCCGCTGCATCCTGGACAATTTCCACAGCGCAATCGTATTATTGCGGCATTATCTGTAGGAACGGTTATTGTGGAAGGCGCAACGAAGAGCGGCTCTCTGATAACAGCACAGCATGCGATGGACATGTCTCGGGAGTTGTTTGCTGTACCCGGTCCAAACTCATCGCCAAAGAGTGAGGGGCCAAATGCGCTCATCAAACGCGGAGAAGCAAAGCTTATTAGCTGCGTTGAAGATATTATCGATGAGCTGAATTGGCTGCCGGAAGCGCTTAAAGCTTACAAGGAAGCAGATGCAGCGAGCAAGTCCGAACAGGAATTAAATAAGCCAGAGCTCACGCCTGAGGAGAGTAAATTGATTGCTTTTTTGCGAGATCAGCCCTTATCTATTAATGAGTTGCACGAGCTCTCCGCCTTCCCGTTTGGACATTTGAACGCACTTCTGCTAAATTTATGTATAAAACGCAAAATTGAATTGCAGCCCGGATCAATATATATTGCTTTATAGCTTGCAATGGAGAGAGGAGGCGCCTTACATGGCAGATTCTTTAGTTATCGTCGAATCACCCGCGAAAGCCAAAACGATTGGTAAATATCTTGGTAGTAAATATATCGTTAAAGCTTCTATGGGACATATTCGCGATTTGCCCAAAAGCCAGATCGGCGTCGAGGTTGAAAATGATTTTAATCCTAAATACATAACCATACGCGGCAAAGGCAGCATTCTCAAGGAATTGAAGGATGCCAGCAAAAAAGTAAAACATGTCTTTCTAGCAGCCGATCCGGATCGCGAAGGTGAAGCGATTGCTTGGCATTTGGCGCATTATTTGGAGCTGGATGAGACTGATACTTGCCGCGTTGTATTTAATGAAATTACGAAACAGGCCGTGAAGGATGCTTTTAAGACACCGCGAAAGATTAATATGGATTTAGTTAACGCGCAGCAGGCGAGACGGATTTTGGACCGATTGGTTGGTTACAAGATTAGTCCGCTCCTTTGGAAAAAAGTGAAGAAGGGCTTGTCTGCCGGCAGGGTTCAATCGGTTGCCGTTAAGCTCATCATCGATCGTGAGAACGAAATCGATGCATTCATCCCTGAGGAATACTGGTCCATCACTGCGAAGCTGACTCATGCAGGAATTCCTTTTGATGCGAAATATCATTCCATTCTTGGAGAAAAACGTGAGTTAGGCAAGGAAGCTGACGTTGAGGAAGTTCTCCAAGCGATGAAGGGCAGCAAGCTCACAGTCTCTGACGTGAGAGAGAAGGAGCGTCTACGCAATCCAGCGCCTCCATTTATAACGAGCTCCCTTCAACAGGAAGCGGCAAGGAAACTTGGCTTCCGGGCTTCTAAGACGATGTCAGTAGCACAGCAGCTGTATGAAGGCGTTGAGCTGGGTAAAGAAGGAACAGTCGGTTTAATTACTTATATGAGAACCGATTCTACGCGCATCTCGCCTATCGCTCAAGAAGAAGCGAAAGAATTCATATCTGAGAAGTATGGCGAAGCTTTTGTGCCTGAACAACCACGCATTTACACAAAGAAAAACAGCAACGCTCAAGACGCGCATGAAGCGATTCGGCCAACGTCCATATTAAGAGATCCCGAATCAATGAAACCGTTCTTGAGTCGTGATCAGCTGCGACTGTATAAGCTCGTATGGGAACGTTTCGTATCGAGTCAGATGCAGTCGGCAGTGCTCGACACGATGACTGTGGATTTGCAGGCAGGCGATACAACGTTTAGAGCTACTGGTTCTAAAGTGAAATTTGCCGGCTTTATGAAGGTATATGTGGAAGGCAACGATGACGGCACGGTTGAAGAGCATAAGTTCTTGCCGCCGCTAGCCGCTGGAGATGTCATTCAATCAGAATCGATAGATCCAAAACAGCATTTTACGCAGCCGCCGCCACGTTTTTCGGAGGCACGACTAGTAAAGACGCTTGAGGAGCTCGGTATAGGTCGTCCAAGTACGTATGCGCCGACACTGGAAACGATTCAGAAGCGCGGATACATTGCAATGGAAGAGAAAAAATTCATGCCAACTGAGCTTGGAGATCTTGTCATTCAGCTCATGGAAGAGTTTTTCCCTGAAATTTTGGATGCGGAGTTTACAGCGAACATGGAAGGCAACCTCGACCATGTGGAAGAAGGTACAGAGGATTGGGTAAAGGTGCTCGCTACATTTTACGAATCCTTTGAGAAAAGATTAGAAGTTGCCGAAGATGAAATGAAGGAAATTGAAATTCAAGACGAAGTGTCTGATGAGCTTTGTGAGAAGTGCGGACGCCACCTTGTCTATAAGATGGGCCGATTTGGCAAGTTTCTTGCGTGCTCGGGCTTCCCGGATTGCCGTAACACGAAACCGATCGTCAAGGATATCGGTGTGACATGTCCGAAATGCGCAGAAGGCAAAATCATTGAGCGTCGGAGCAAAAAGGGACGTATATTTTATGGCTGTGATCAATATCCCGGCTGTGATTATGTGTCATGGGATAAACCGACGAACAAACCTTGCCCGCAATGCGGCGAGTCCAAGCTTGTTGAAAAGCGCAATCGCAGCGGAGCAAAGCTGCTTTGCCCAACATGTGATTATTCCGAAGAGGTATTGGATGAAGACGAGCAAGGTACTGATACGGATTAATTAAGCATGAGCTAGCATTAGCAACCATACTACAGAATCGAATGACAACCGCCATACCCGTCCTCCCTTCACAAAGGGGGGACACCGTTGTTAAACGGGCTATTAAGCTGCTGTAATCGATTTATAATGGTTTCAATCATTCTGATGATTCAAATGGCTTAAATCGCTCAAATCGCGCCTAAGCTTCTACTATTTTTTAGTCATGTGATAAAAAAGTTTGCGCAAGCTGAACTCGTATCACGAACTGATGGATGAGATCTATGTTAGCGCAAGCTGGAAGCGTGTCACGAAGTGACGGAAGCGATCTTACGGCATTGGGATGGATAACCGACTGTTTAACACAGAGGTTAGTCCAATTGCAGGTGTCCAGAGGACGCAGTCCTTGGGGCCCTCCCTTGGAAGGGAGGGTTTGGGTGGGTTCGAAAAGCTTGTGGGAGTTTTAAGTTTTAAAAGGATTTGAAGTTTTAAAAGGTTTGATGTTTAAAAAGGAATTGAATGTTTTAAAATGCTTGTAAAACTGTTATAAAATTGTTGTAAAAGTGTTTTAAAATACAAAAAGTGTTTTAAAAGTTTTGTAAAGCTTGAAAGGCTCTAAAAGCTCTTTCATCCTTCAAAAAGCTTATAAAGTTTTAAAGTTGAAAAACTTCACAACATTCAAAATGTTTGAAATTATTGGAAGGTTCGAAATTATTAATTTACAATAAAAAAACCTTTGAAGGCAAGGTAGTAGCGCCAAAGGTCAACCTACGTGAACTATATCTGAAAGGATTGAATATATTTTGTCACAACCACAAAAAGTAACCGTCATCGGAGCAGGACTAGCAGGCAGCGAGGCAGCATGGCAAATTGCATCACAAGGAGTACCTGTCGTTTTGTATGAAATGCGTCCAGTCACAAAAACACCTGCTCATCATACGAATCAATTTGCAGAGCTTGTATGCAGCAATAGCTTGCGTTCTAATGGTCTTGCAAATGCTGTTGGAGTATTAAAGGAAGAGATGCGCCGACTAGACTCGCTTATTTTGAGCTGTGCTGATCAGCACGCTGTACCTGCAGGAGGAGCGCTGGCGGTTGACCGCGACGGTTTCTCTGGTGAAGTTACTCGCAGACTGCATGAGCATCCACTTGTTGAAGTACGGAATGAAGAGGTAACAGAAATTCCGAAGGATGGAATTGTTGTTATTGCTACAGGCCCACTGACAGCACCGGGCTTGTCTTCACAAATTCAAGAGCTGCTGGGCGAAGAGTATTTTTATTTCTATGATGCTGCAGCGCCAATTGTTGAAAAAGATTCGATCGATATGAGCAAGGTTTATTTAGCTTCCCGTTACGATAAAGGTGAGGCTGCTTATTTGAACTGTCCAATGACAGAAGAAGAATTTGAAATTTTCCACGAAGCGCTGACAACAGCTGAGAAAGCAGAAGTAAAAGATTTTGAGAAGGAAGTCTACTTTGAAGGCTGTATGCCGATCGAGATTATGGCAAGCAGAGGCAAACAAACCGTATTGTTTGGACCTATGAAGCCAGTTGGACTTGTAAATCCGCACACGGGTGAGCTGCCACATGCTGTAATTCAGCTTCGTCAGGATAACGCTGCAGGAACATTATACAACCTAGTTGGATTCCAGACTCATCTCAAATGGGGAGAGCAAAAACGCGTCTTCTCATTAATACCAGGTCTGGAAAATGCTGAGTTTGTTCGTTTCGGCGTTATGCATCGCAATACGTTTATCAATTCACCTCGTTTGCTTAAGCCTACCTATCAGCTTAACAACCGCGATACCTTATTTTTTGCAGGCCAGATGACCGGTGTTGAAGGTTATGTGGAATCTGCTGCTTCCGGCTTGATTGCTGGAATCAACGCTGCAAGATTAGCTCGAGATCTTGAACCACTCGTATTGCCGGAGCAAACTACGCTTGGCAGTATGGCTCATTATATTACAACAGCCGATTTCAAGCATTTCCAACCGATGAATGCTAATTTCGGTTTATTTCCACCGCTTGAGAAGAAGATCCGCAGCAAAAAAGAAAAGAACGAAATGATTGCGAATCGCGCTTTGGAAGGTATTGAGCAATTTAAAAAGGAACATTTGCAATAATATTGCGTAATGAAGGCATGGCAATTTAATTATTTGGAACCTTGAGGAGGCAAAGCAATGGAAATGCAATTTCACGCTACAACGATTTGCGCAGTTCGTCATGAGGGAAAAGGTGCAATTGCCGGGGATGGTCAGGTCACTTTTGGGAATAGCATGGTCATGAAAAACTCTGCTAAAAAAGTAAGAAGGCTTTATCGCGGTCAAGTCGTCGCAGGTTTTGCAGGATCAGTTGCAGATGCCATTACTTTGTTCGAGAAGTTTGAGGCAAAGCTGGAGGAGCATCACGGCAACTTGCAGCGCTCAGCTGTTGAGCTTGCCAAGGAATGGCGTTCAGACCGTGTCCTTCGTAGATTGGAAGCGATGATGCTCGTTATGGACAAAACCGGCTTGCTGCTTATTTCAGGCAACGGTGAGATCATTGAGCCAGATGACGGCATTCTAGCAATCGGCTCAGGCGGCAGCTTCGCATTATCGGCAGCAAGAGCGCTTCAGCGTCATGCACCTCAAATGGAAGCAAAGGATATCGCACGTTCATCGCTAGAAATAGCGGCAGAAATTTGTGTATTCACGAATCATAATATTATTGTTGAAGAGATCGTATAAATCGAGTAACAGGATTTTGGATAGAAGGCCAAACTTCGGAAAGTCTTAGCGAAGAATAGAAATCGGAGGGATTTTATAATGGGAAATGATGCACTGACGCCTCGTCAGATCGTAGCGGAGCTTGATAAGTATATTGTTGGGCAAAAACCAGCGAAACGTTCTGTAGCCATTGCGCTTCGCAATCGTTACCGGAGAAGTTTGCTCGATGAAACGCTGCGCGATGAAATCGTTCCGAAAAATATTTTGATGATCGGACCTACCGGAGTAGGTAAAACGGAAATCGCACGCCGCTTGGCAAAGCTGGTTAAGGCACCATTTGTGAAACTAGAAGCGACGAAATTTACTGAGGTCGGATATGTAGGCCGTGATGTTGAATCAATGGTCCGCGATCTAGTGGAAACAGCTATACGTATGGTGAAAACAGAAAAAACGGAAAAAGTAAAAGACAGAGCAGAAAAGCTAGCTAATGATCGCATCGTTTCTTTGCTTGCTCCGTCAACGGCTAAGGCTAAATCGCAAAAAAATCCATTTGAAATGTTGTTTGGCAATCAACAGCAATCAGAAGAGCAAAAGGAAGAGCCGGAAGTGGAAAATGCGCTCTTTCAAAAACGTTCGCAAATTAAAGAGCAGCTCGCGGCTGGCAAGCTGGAAAACGAAATCATTGAAATTGAGGTAGAGGACTCCTCACCTAATATGATGGATATGCTTTCAGGCCAGGGCCCAGAGGGCATGGGCATGAATATGCAGGAGCTGTTCGGTCAATTAATGCCGAAGAAGCCGAAGAAGCGCAAGCTGCCTGTAAAGGAAGCTCGCAAGGTGTTGACGCAGGAGGAAGCTAACAAAATAATCGATATGGATGATGTCATTACCGAATCGATTACAAGAGCTGAGCAATCTGGCATTATTTTCATAGATGAAATTGACAAAATTGCGAGCCCATCACGTGGATCTGGCCCAGATGTATCTAGGGAAGGTGTTCAACGTGATATTTTGCCTATCGTTGAAGGCTCTACTGTCATGACAAAATATGGTCCCGTTAAAACGGATTATGTGTTGTTTATCGCTGCTGGCGCGTTTCATGTTGCCAAACCTTCGGATTTGATACCAGAGCTTCAAGGTCGTTTCCCGATCCGGGTAGAGCTGACTAGTCTTAGCTTGGACGATTTTGTAAGTATTTTGAAAGAACCAAAAAATGCTTTAACGAAGCAGTATTCAGCTCTACTTGAAACGGAAGGCATTCAGATCGAATTTACTGATGAGGCGATTCGTGAGCTTGCGTCCATTGCCGCAGATGTTAACCGCAATACTGAAAATATTGGCGCGCGTCGCTTGCATACGATTTTGGAGAAGCTGCTGGAGGATCTATCTTTTGAAGCGCCTGAGCTGTCGCTCGAAAAAATGACGATTACGCCGGAATACGTTCGAGAAAAACTCGGAAGCATTGCGCAAAATCGCGATTTGAGTCAATATATACTGTAGTTGTTATGAGTTTTGGGAGGCATTAGAATGACTTTACTAACGAAGACTAGAACGCTGAACCGGTTGTTGCAACGCGCAGCTGGCAAAGCGCTGAGTTTCAGGGAAATGGCAGAAGTACTTTGTACAACGATTCAAACCAATGTGTTTGTCGTCAGCCGGAGAGGTAAAATACTTGGCTGCTCCGCAGTAGATGCGTTTGATCACGATTTCATGCGAACGTTATCAGCTGATGAGCTTCGTTTCCCGCAAGAGAGCAACGTTCGGTTTCTTGATATGCAGGAATCGATGACGAATGTGAAGCCAGATTCGGGAATTTACGAAACTTTTCCGCGGTTAGGTGATCAAGAAATTATGACGGTTGTACCTATTATTGGCGGAGGAGATCGTCTAGGTACGTTGGTCCTGACCCGTTTGTCTGGTACTTTCGATGACGATGACCTTATTTTAGCTGAATATGGTTCAACGATTGTTGGCATGGAGATTTTACGGGAGCGCGCGGATGAGATTGAGCAAGAGGTTCGCAGTCGTGCAGTCGTTGCCGTTGCGGTCGGTTCGTTGTCATTTAGCGAATTAGAAGCGGTCGAGCATATTTTCGAGGAGCTTGATGGCAAGGAAGGTTTGCTTGTCGCATCGAAGATCGCTGACCGAGTAGGAATTACTCGTTCAGTTATTGTAAATGCGCTTAGGAAGCTGGAGAGTGCTGGTGTCATAGAAACAAGGTCATTAGGCATGAAAGGCACATACATTAAAATATTAAATCACCAATTATTGCAAGAATTAGATAAGATGAAGCGATAATTATAGGACGTTTAGACCATTTTTGCCCTATCTGATTTTAAAGATAGGGCTTTTTTCTTATTGTAATAATTTAGGAAATTGTTGAATATTATCATGTCGGCAAAAATCGACACATGTATCTCATTTTTTTAATATTTACTGTCGAACAAAGAAGGAATGAGCAGTAATCTGTTGAATACGTTAAGAAGATCCCCTATGTGAAAGTGGTGAAACTACGTGAATTTGTTGAATGGCGCAGCATTTGGAAGAATGGAAGGTGCGCTTCAAGCAGCTGAAATGCGGCAGCGCGTCATTTCTAACAATGTGGCAAACGGTGATACGCCGCATTTCAAACGGTCAGAGGTTTTGTTTGAGGAATTATTAGAGCAATCAATGGGAAATACGCAAGGGCAATTGATCGGCAAACGAACGAATCAAAAGCATATTGCTATTGGAGCAAGTTCTTCTAATGTACCTATACCCAAACTTATTACCGATGAAACAACTTCGATGAACAACAATGAAAATAATGTTGATGTCGATCGTGAGATGTCTTTGCTAGCTAAAAACCAATTAAGCTACAACTTTTATGTCCAACAGATTAATCATGAGGTAAGAATGATGCGCACAGCGATTGAAGGGAGAGCTTAACGATGAAATTGTCCACAGGGTTTGATATCAGCGCTTCGGCTCTATCAGCACAAAGACTGCGGATGGATGTAATTTCTTCTAATATAGCGAATGCTGAAACGACGAGAGGCAGTTTTGTAAATGGACAATTCCAGCCGTACAAACGAAAGATGGTTGTCATTGAACCTCTGCAGCAGTCCTTCTCAAATGTGCTTTCTCAGCAAATGAATGAAAACTCCGCTGCTCAAGGAGTTAAAGTAACGAGAATTAAAGAAGATCAATCGCCAAACAAGCTCATTTATAATCCAACGCATCCTGATGCTGATGCAAACGGCTATGTAAATATGCCGAATGTGGATGTAACGAAGGAAATGGTAGATATGATTGCAGCTACAAGATCTTACGAAGCAAACGTAACCGCGCTAAACGCTACCAAATCAATGTTTATTAAGGCACTAGAAATAGGAAAGTAATTGATTAACAATTCCATATGAAGTATTGGGGGAGTAATGATGATACAAGCGATGTCGCTTAGCCCGGTTCAGCCAACCAAACTCATTGAAACTAAATCGGTTCAAGAAGCGACTCCGGCACAATTGACGCAATCATTTGGTCAATATCTAGAAACGGCAATTAATAATGTAAGTGATCAGGAAAAGAACGTTCATAAGCTTAACGACAAATACTTAATAGGTCAGGTTGACGTTTCAAAGGTTTTAATTGCTTCTGAGCAGGCGCAACTAAGTTTGCAGCTTACCTCACAAGTCCGCAACAAAATGGTCGAGGCATATCAAGAAATGATGCGGATGCAAATTTAACCATCATGAAGACCTAGCATAGTATTTGGGTGAGGTGAAAATGTGAACGAGAGAATCGCCCAGTTTCGAGGTAGGCTTACACAATTATGGAGCCAGACGGGCAGAAAACAAAAAATTTGGTTGGGGGCATCTATTAGTGGACTATTGTTAGCAATTATTTTGTTAACGATTGTATTTACGAGAACGGAATACGAAATTGCTTTTCAAGGTTTGGATACAACAGACGCAGCTGCTATTATGACTTACTTAGACGGAAGCGGAATACCTTACCAGCTCAGCAACAATGGGAAAAGCATTTCAGTACCGAGCACAGATGCAGCACGAATAAAAGTAGATGTAGGTTCTCAAGGTTTAGTTCAAAACGGTTCCATTGGTTTTGAAGCATTTAATGCAAGCTCAAGCCAGTTTGGCACAACCGAAAATGAATTCAATGTAAAATATTTGAATGCTTTGAACGGTGAAGTTCAACAGTTGCTGAATGCGATGCAAGGTGTGGACAGTTCGAAGGTTTTGGTTAACTTGCCAAAAGAAAGTGTATTTCTATCTGCAGAAGACGCGGAGCAAGCATCAGCATCGATTATGATGAAGTTCGTGTCTGGCTATCGTCCAAGTCAGAAGGAAATCGACGGCTATTACAACCTGGTAAAAACAGCGGTTCCGGATTTGGCAATTAAGGATATTACGATCTCAAGCCCTCAAGGCGAATTAATCTACTCTGATGTTGCTGGCGGAATAGCTAATAATTCAGATGCGGTTGAGTCCCAATTCGTCATTCAGCGCAAATATGAGGCTGAGCTCAAGAAAAATATCCAGCAGTTTCTAGGAACAATCGTTGGAGCTGATAATTTAGTCGTTCAAGTTTCTAGCAGCATGAACTTCGATAAGAAGACATCGCAAGAATCTGTTGTGAAGCCGCTAGACAATAACAACAATAACGGCATTATCATTAGTGAACAGCTGAATAACAGTACTTCGACTGGCAATTCAGGAGACGCTGGCGGTGTTGCAGGAACTGGAGAGACTGACGTACCAGGCTACGAAGCGGCTGCGACGGGCAGCAATTCTTCAGAATCGAACTCGACCATTCGGAATTATGATGTGACTCGAATCAACAACAACATCGAATCCGGACCTTTTGTTTTAAAAGACCTTTCTATTAGTATCGGCATTGAACAGTCACAAATGAATGATGAAGCAAGCAGAACGGCCATTATGACATATTTGACTGCATTGGTGCGCGCACAACTAGCTGATTCTGGTCAAGATGTAACCAATGACGCATTGATAGAGAAAAAAGTTGCTCTTATTGCAAGAACATTTTCTGGAAGCAGTTCTGCTAAGGAATCGAGCCTACTATCAACACCTTGGATTATCGGAATTGGTGTTGCTGCTCTTGCTATCATTGGCGGACTCATCTACATGTTAGCACGCAGACGCAAGAAGGTTGCCGAGGAAGAAATCGAATTGGTTGCTCCAGCTAAAGTGGAATATCCAACACTTGATTTGGAAAGTGTCAACAACGACAGTCAGGCTAGAAAAAATCTTGAAACACTTGCCAAACGAAAACCGGATGAGTTCGTTAACCTTCTTCGCACATGGCTTGTGGATGAATAGAGGTGGTTCATGTGTCAAAATCAATGCAAGGATTATCTGGTCGACAGAAAGCTGCCATTTTACTTATTACGCTTGGACCTGATGTATCCTCTCAAATATTCAAGCATTTAAGAGATGAAGAAATTGAACAGCTAACACTTGAAATCGCAAATGTCCGTAAAGTGGACAGTAGTGATCGTGAAACGATTTTAAGCGAGTTTCACCAAATCTGTATGGCTCAAGAGTATATCACGCAAGGCGGCATTTCTTATGCCAAAGACATTTTGGAGAAAGCGCTTGGTGAACAAAAAGCTCTTGAAGTTATTAACCGGTTAACGGCAACGCTCCAAGTAAGACCATTTGACTTCGCTAGAAAAGCGGAACCTACACAAATTTTGAACTTTATTCAAAATGAGAACTCGCAGACGATTGCTTTGGTATTATCGTATTTGCAATCGGAGCAGTCTTCGCACATTCTTTCATCGCTGCCGCAAGAGAAACAAGCAGAGGTTGCGAGGCGAATTGCTTTGATGGATAGCACATCGCCAGAAGTCATTTCGCAGGTAGAAAGAGTGCTTGAACAAAAACTGTCCGCAACCGTTACCCAGGATTACACGAATGCTGGCGGTATCGACTCTATCGTTCAAATATTGAATGGTGTCGATCGCGGGACGGAGCGTACGATTCTCGACGCGCTTGAAATTCAAGATCCAGAGCTTGCAGAAGAAATCAAAAAACGGATGTTCGTTTTCGAGGACATTGTCAATATCGACAATCGCTCCATTCAACGAATCATTCGCGATATCGAGAATTCCGATCTTCAGCTTGCGCTTAAAGTGGCAAGTGAAGAAGTTAGAGAAGCGATCTTCCGCAATATGTCGAAGCGTATGGCCGAAACATTCAAAGAAGAAATGGAATTTATGGGACCAGTGCGGCTTCGTGATGTTGAAGAAGCGCAAACACGCATTGTTGCTACGATTCGCAGATTAGAAGAGTCAGGTGAAATCATCATCGCCCGTGGTGGAGGAGACGATATCATTGTCTAATTTGATCAAATCTTCGAGTGTGATTACTCTTGATCAATTGAAGCAACTTGAATGGTTGCATCAACGGAATCTTGAAATCAATGAATCGCTGGATCAGGAAGAGGATATGGAACCCGTTCCTGATGAAGAAACGATAACTTTGCGAGATCAAATATTAAATGATGCTCAGCTATACGCAGAAGAGAGACTGCGTGATGCAGCAGAAGAAAGCGAAAAGCTTCTTGCTGAAACACAGCAGCAAATCGATGTATGGTGGCTCGAAAAACGTACAGAAGATGAATCAGCATCAGAAGCATCCAGGCAATCAGGCTATGAGCTTGGTTATGCCGAAGGAGCCGCGCAATCCGAAAAGGAAATGCGTGAGATCTGGGAGCAAAAGCTGGCTGAAGCATCGGATGTGCTAAAAACTGCATTCCAAATGAGAGAACAAATCATTCAGGAAGCAGAACCCTTTCTTGTTGAACTAAGTTGTGCGATTGCCGAAAAAATTATTGGGCAGCAGCTATCTACGGCACCTGAAATGGCAATCGAGCTCATTCGCAAATCATTGTCTAGACGCAGAGAGCAAGGAGTTATTACTCTATGTGTTGCACCTGGACAGCTTGCATTCGTGCAAGCAGCTAGAGAAGAGCTTCATATGGCCATCGATTCTCAAGCGGAATTGCAAATTTTGCCTGACTCGACGGTTAAAGACAATGGTTGTGTCATTCGCTCTTCATTTGGAAGCATAGACGCTCGAATTGACACGCAGCTTGCTGAGATCAAAAAAGAATTAATACATCTTGCTCATCATAGCGGCGAAGAACGAGGTCAAGCCTATGATAGTGAATAATTTAGATGTGCTTAAGTATATCGAGCATTTGCAGCCGCTTGATCCCATTCGGGTCAATGGCAAAGTCACTCAGGTCATCGGCCTAACCGTGGAGTCTGAAGGACCTGATGCGAGCATAGGCGATGTTTGCTTTATTTATCCATCCAAAGGCGCAAAGCCTATCAAGGCAGAGGTCGTTGGTTTTCGTGATAATAAAGTAATATTAATGCCTCTCGGTGATCTTCAGTCCATTAGCCCGGGCTGTGATGTTGTAGGTACAGGCAAACCTTTGACTGTTCAAGTCGGATCAGAGCTGCTCGGTAAAGTGCTCGATGGGCTTGGAAATCCGCTGGATGGTTCATTTTTGCCAAGGCGTATGCCGCATTATTCTACTTATAATGAACCAAGCAATCCGCTTAAACGTCCGCGCGTCGTTGAACCACTCGGTATCGGTGTAAGAGCGATCGATGGGCTTCTTACCGTCGGGCGTGGTCAGCGTGTAGGCATATTCGCCGGATCCGGTGTAGGGAAAAGTACACTGCTTGGCATGATTGCTCGCAATACTTCAGCTGATGTTAACGTAATTGCGTTGATCGGCGAGCGTGGTCGTGAAGTGCTCGAATTTATCGAGAAGGATCTTGGCCCAGAAGGCTTGTCTCGTTCGGTCGTTATTGTTGCAACTTCAGATCAGCCAGCACTCATTCGCATGAAGGGCGCATTAATTGCGACATCCATTGCTGAATATTTCCGTGATCGCGGTCTGGACGTTATGTTGATGATGGATTCCGTTACTAGGTACGCAATGGCTCTTCGTGAAGTAGGTCTGGCTATTGGTGAACCGCCTGCTACTAGAGGTTACACACCTTCTGTATTCGCTGCACTGCCAAAGCTTCTGGAACGTGCAGGGACAGGGCCAACAGGCTCTATAACCGCCTTCTACACCGTTCTTGTTGATGGTGACGATATGAATGAACCTATCGCGGATGCTGTCCGCGGAATATTGGATGGTCATATCGTTTTAAGTCGTCAGCTAGCGCATAAGGGTCATTTTCCTGCCATCGATGTTTTAGCTTCTGTCAGCCGTGTTATGAAGGAAATTGTCACAGAAGAACAGCAAGATGCGGCGAATGAACTAAAAAAAATGCTAGCTACATATAAAGATTCGGAAGACCTGATCAATATAGGGGCGTACCAACGAGGATCAAATGTAGAAATTGATATGGCGCTAGAATTTATTGAGCCGATTCAGAGCTACACAAAGCAAAAGACCAATGAAAAGGTGAGCTTAGAGGAAGCGCAAAGTCGTTTAATTAATGACTTCTACAGGAGTTGAATCACGAGATGGCATCGTTTCGTTATACTTTTCAAAAGGTTGTTGATTTAAAATCTAGTGAAAAAACACAGGCGGAATGGATTCTTTCATCGGCCATTGGCGCTCTAGCGGCTGAAGAATTGTCGTTAGAGCAATTGCGTGCGAAGCAGCAAGAATGGGAAAGCAAGCTGCTTGAATCTTCACAGATTGCTGTTCCTTTATCTGAGCTTCAAGTTATTCAGCAATATTTGGACTATTTGGTCACTTGCATTACAAGCAAATTGAAAGATGTGTTGCATGCACAGAAGGCGGTTGAGCAAAGCCGACTTAAGCTTTCAGACAAGATGAAAGATGAGAAAGTGTGGCTTAAAGCAAAAGATCATGCGCGTGATCGGTTCCAGTATGCGATGCAAATCAAAGAGCAGAACGAACTAGATGAGATGGCAAGCGTCCGTTTCATGATACCAACCCCATAAAGTGATGCGTGACACCGGCTAGAGGGAGTGAGTGGAATTGGCGGGTATGGATAATGAAAAGCAAGGCTATAGCACGCTAGAGAGAATTATGTTTTTGATGACACCAATTTTATTCGCAATCGTATTGCTCGGTGTTTTGTACACCTTGTTCAATATTGATTTCCGCAATAAAATGCTGGAAGCCGGAAACTCAGTTCCCTTTCTAAAAGACGTGCTTCCCGAGCCAAAGGTTGCAGGCGGGCCTGGAAATGATGATGCTTTGAAGACAGCGAATATGTCAGCAAAAATTGCAGATTTGCAAACACAGCTTACTGCAATTGAAAGCGAACTGGCAGCTGCGAATCAAACGAAAGCGACGCTTGAGCAAGAAGTAAAGGACTTGGAAAGTGATAACATCCAGCTTAAAGGTGTAAACGATGATCAATTGCTTGAGGACGAGCAGTATCAAGCGAAAATTCAAGAACTGGCAAGCATGTTTTCCAAAATTACGCCAAGTAAAGCTGCTCCAATCTTGCAAAGCATGACTTTAGATGAAATGGTGCTCGTATTTGCAAATATGCGGCCTGACGATCGAGTGCGCATTATGGAGAAGATGAATCCTCAGACGGCAGCTGATGCAGCGATGAAGCTGAAGGATAACGTGCAGGCAAAGGATTTGCAAATTGCCGCGCTTCAAGCAAGACTTGATTCGCAGAAATCGCCAACAACGAAGCCTGCTTCCTCTGTTCTTGATCAAGAGCAATTAAGTGCAACGTTTACAGCTATGAATGCAAAGAGCGCTGCAGAGCTTCTTATCAAAATGATAGATGTGAGTCCAAGCAAAGTGCTTCGGATTTTAAATGCGGTGGATAATCAAACAAGATCATCCATTATTGCAGAAATGTCTGGAATTAATGAAACGACTACAGCGAAAATTGTAGCTAAATTAATGACAGGAAGTTAATGTCTGACCTAATGTTTTCCCTCTATTTGAAAGGAGGTGAGAAAAATGGAAATGAACATTTCACAAGTTGCTGTAGTACAACCGCAAGCACAAGGTACAACAACGGGACAAGCAAGCGGCAATACAAGCGGAGCAGCGTTTCAGAAAACGTTAGTGCAGCAAATTAATAGTGAAACTGCTGGCACCAGCAGTCAGACACAAGCTGCACCTTTAGTTGCAAACGTATCTAAGGAAGCTATGGCTTTGGTGGATGGCGCTGCTGCAGCACCAACGTTATCTGACCTCATGTCAATCATCGATGGTTTGCTAGCACAATTGGATGCAACTAATGGTGAAGACGGCAAGGCTCCTCTTGAAGATGATCAGCAGCTCCAACAGTTGGAAGACGTGCTTGATCAAATGAATGCTTTGCTTGCTCTGCTTGGCATTCCAGTGCCTGTCATTCAGCAACCGATTGGTCAACCGACTAGCGGTGAGGAAGATTCCTCTATTTCATTAGAGGGGAAAAATGCAGTAAATATCAAATCAAGCCTGCAGGATACGTTGCTGCAAATGCAAGTGATGCTGCAGCAGGGAACAACAAAATTGGTTGGACAGCAAGAGCCAACGGTTTTGGTGGCACAACAGCTTAAGGCGTTAACAGCGATTTTGGAAGGCGAGCCGGTGGATACGACTAAGACTCATACGAAATCGACCGCTTTTACACAACAACTGTTTACGGCTCAAAATGTACAGCAAGCTGACGTTAGTACGCTATTGCAACGACTGTCACAGCAAACCGCCCATCCTGCATTATTAACAACTGCAGTTCAGGGTATGGAGCAGGCAATCGCATCAGATGTATCTGACTCTTCTATTGAATTGATTCCGCAAATGCAGCTTGGAACAAACAATCCGGATACAATGCGGACGTTTACTTCTCTTGTTGCTAATGCAGCAGCAGCTACTTCATTTGTTGTCGCTGATGAATTTGCCCAATCCATGACAGGTATGATCGTACAGAAATTTGATCTTACAACATTGAATGGCGTTTCAGAAGCGAAGCTCATGTTATACCCTGAACATTTAGGGCAAGTAGACGTTAAAATAACGATGCAAAATGGACTTCTAACCGCGATCTTCCAAACGGATACGGCAATGGCCAAGGACATGCTGGATAATCAAATGGCTCAACTGCGGTCAGCGCTTCAAGCACAAGGCCTTATGGTAGATAAGCTTGAGGTTTCGCAAGGTCAATCAGCTGCGCAGCTGTTTCAACAGCAGCATGGACAAGGAAGCAATCAGCAGCAGTCATCCAATCGTAATACTGTGAACACTGAAGATACTTTGAATGAGTCTCAATTTGAAACCGAAATGGTTCAACAAGCGACAATTCAGGGTCTTGGATTTGGCAGAGGCATCAACGTTAAAGCGTAGTGGAGTTAGTAGAGGGTTAGAGAGATCGGAGGTGATCGGAAATGGCAGATAGCGTTTCTACTCGCGTAGTTTGGCCGAATTACAGCAAAGAGAATGTACAAGCTGCAGCAAACAAAAAAAACACGGATACGCTTGGAAAAGATCAATTTCTAAGTATTCTAGTTACGCAGCTTCGCAACCAGGATCCTATGCAGCCGCTTCAGGATAAAGAGTTCATCGCTCAGATGGCACAATTTACTTCTGTAGAGCAGCTGATGAATATGTCCACCGAGCTATCTTTAATGCGTCAAAACATTGGTTCAGCATCCAGCTTAATCGGTAAAACGATTGAATGGAATGAATATGATGATGCTGGTGCAATCAAGACCGCCAAAGGCGTAGTTGATTCCATTATTTCGAAGGATGGTCTCCTTTATGCAAGGGTAGCCGGAGCCGAGATTGCTCTTGATTATGTCAACTCTATCTCGGAAACAACGGGTGAAACACCAACGCCAGAGGATTCTACAGGGGAAGATAACGGCGTAGACAAGAATCCTTCGGATCCAGCTGGTGCTGAGGAAGGGGCTGATAAATAATGAGTGAAGGCATAAAAATCGGTCATATTTTCCCGGTTAAGTCGACACCTCTGCAGCCTAGTAAGACAGTTGTCAACCGTTCAGCTCAGCCATCTGAATTTCAAGAAATACTTAATGGCAAGGTTTTAAAGTTTAGTCATCATGCCGAGGTTAGAATGCAGCAGCGAGGCATTAACTTGCAACCAGAGTCATTAACCAAAATAATGAATGCGGTCGAAGAGGCTGCATCCAAAGGCGCTCAGGATTCATTAATCGTTTTCCGAGACATTGCAATGATTGTGAATGTCCCAAGCCGTACAGTTGTGACTGCAATGGATGGCGCGCAAATGCGAAGCAACGTATTTACGCAAATAGACAGCGCTATTATATTATCGTAAGGCTGGACCTATCAGGGAGCCTCAAGCTGTGGACCGATTGAAGCAGTTTATTATAGTGCTAACATTTTTTTGAAGCCCATAAGATTTTAATCCATTCCCTAGGAGGAATTACGAAAATGCTAAGATCGATGTATTCGGGCGTGTCCGGTATGCGCGGCTTCCAAACAAAGCTAGACGTTATTGGTAACAATATTGCGAACGTGAACACGGTTGGCTTTAAAGCAGGTCGCGTCATGTTCAAAGATATTTTGAGCCAAACGGTTGCGGGCGTTACCGCACCTGAGGAAGGCGTACGCGGCGGCGTTAACGCAAAACAAATCGGACTCGGCGTGTCTATCGGCTCTATCGATACCGTACATACCGCAGGAAGCGCAATGACAACGAACCAACCGACAGACCTTCGTATTGACGGAGACGGATTTTTCGTAGTTAGAGCGAGCGAAGATTCTGAAATGCTTTTAACACGTGCGGGCAACTTTACGCTTGACTCGAATAGACAGCTTGTTACAGGCGATGGCTATTTCGTACTAAGCGTTGATCAAGAGCCTATCGTACTTGATGAGGCAATTACGGCGTTTTCCATTGGTCAAGACGGAACGATCATGGGTGTAACAGCGGATGGTACGGAAGCCGTTGCACAGCTTGGCGTAGCCAAAGTTGTAAATCCTAGTGGTCTTGAGAAACTGGGCGGCAATATGTACCGTGTTACAGCGAATGCTAATCCGGATGCTTCTATTGAGGATTTCATGACGTTCGCGACTGATCCTGAATTCGGTACAGGCGCAATCATTGCCGGTCAGCTGGAAATGTCTAACGTTGACTTAACTGCTGAATTTACAGAAATGATCGTTGCACAACGTGGTTTCCAAGCGAATTCACGTATTATCACAACTTCTGATGAAATTTTGCAAGAGGTAGTTAATCTAAAACGATAAGTAAGTCATAACGAGCGGGAGGCTTAACGCCTCCCCTAGGTGTGAGGGGGCAACTGATGATTACCGTAACGCGGTTGAACGGAACAAAGGTCACAATAAATGCTTTATTAATTGAAATGATTGAAGAATCAGCGGATACGGTGATTACACTTACGACGGGCAAGAAGCTGGTTGTAAAAGAAAAAACAACGGAACTGTTGCAGCTTAATGGGCAGTATCTTCGCACAATTGGCCTTATTGCGGCGGCCCAAAAGAGTGAGCAAACGGAGGGTCCATCGTCATGAAGAAAATGCTACCTTGGTTAATTACGATTTTGTTATCCATAACTTTAATCGCCATTGTTTCAATCATCTTGTTCAAGTCGTTTTTTACTGACCCTAAGGAGCAGGCGACGGAGACAAAAACGATTGAGGTTAAAGCTTTATCGGCTGATGAGCGTGTGGCCGTAACTTCTGAATTAAAGGAATTCAGAAGAAATCTGAAAGATCGTGAATATGTCGTTATTTTGAGTTTTGCTTTCCAGCTCGACAAGAAGAAAACAAAAGAAGATTTTGATAAACTGCTTGAGATTGAAGTTCGCCCAATTATTAACCGTGTTATTGCTGATATGACAGCAGATGAGCTGCAGGGTTCTCAAGGTGAAGACGCACTTGAGTCGAAGCTTCTCAACTTAATCAATCCTATTATTCCTAAAGGTAAGTTGATTAAGGTAGAAATCACAGACTTTACACTTGCTCCACTTTAACTGACTACGCAGACATTCCTCGAAGGAGGTGAGATATTTGGTTGATGTTTTATCGCAAAATGAAATTGATGCGCTACTAGCTGCCTTGGATTCCGGTGAAATGGATGCAGAGGATTTAAAGAAGGAAGAAACGACGCGAAAAGTCAGTGTGTATAATTTCAAACGCGCCGTACGTTTTTCGAAGGATCATATTAGAAGTTTGACGCGGATTCATGAAAACTTCGCACGGTATTTGACAACCTATTTCTCAGCACAACTTCGCACATTTGTTCAAATTAATGTCGTGCAGGTCGAGCAATTGCCTTACGATGAATTTATTCGTTCGATACCAAAGATGACGATATTGAACATTTTTGAAGCGGAGCCGCTGGAAGGTCGTATGGTGCTTGAAGTTCATCCAAACGTAGCGTACGCAATGCTGGATCGAATGTTAGGCGGACAAGGCATAGCGCCATCCAAAATCAACAACTTAACTGAAATTGAAACCATTATTATGGAGAAAATTTTCAGTCGAACGTTTGAAGGCTTGCAGGAGGCTTGGAAAACAGTAATCGATATTTCTCCTAGGCTGGAAGCATTGGAAACGAACCCGCAGTTCATGCAGATTGTATCGCCCAATGAAACGATCGCTCTCATTTCATTCAGCACCAAAATCGGCGATACGACGGGTATGATTAACCTTTGTATTCCGCATGTCGTTATTGAACCGATTATGTCCAGGCTGTCTGTTCATCACTGGTTTGTATCGCAGAAGAAAGCTCGCGCGCCAGAGGAAGTTGAAATATTGGAGCAGCGAGTAAATAAAGCGAAGCTTCCTATCGTAGCCGAGCTTGGCGAATCGTCGCTAACCATTCAAGAGTTTCTAGGACTGAATATTGGTGATGTTATTTCATTGAATAAATCAGTTAATGATGGTCTCAACATTAAAGTTGGAGACAAGCTTAAATTCATTGGCAGTGCAGGCTCTGTTAAGGATCGGCTAGCTGTTCAAGTAGATGAGATTGTCACTGAAGGAGTGGAAGAAGATTATGACGAGTAAGGACTATTTGTCACAAGAGGAAATTGATGCATTGCTACGTCAATCCTCCAGTGAGCCGGAACCGGAGCAGCACACTGAAGTCGGAACACAACTTTCAGACTTTTTATCCGATATGGAACAGTCTGCTCTGGGTGAGATTGGAAACATAACATTTGGCAGTGCGGCAACAGCATTGTCAACGTTGCTTGGCAAGAAAGTAGATATTACTACACCACAAGTTACTATTGTAAGAAAAGATGAGCTTGCTGACATTTTCCCTAAGCCTCATGTTGCAGTTAGCGTGCAATACGTAGACGGCTTTCAAGGCATTAATTCACTTGTCATAAAAACAAAAGATGCCCAAATCATTGCTGATTTGATGCTTGGCGGTGAAGGCACCAACATCACTGTAGAAGAGCTTAATGAAATTCACATTAGTGCAGTTCAAGAAGCGATGAATCAAATGATGGGATCATCTGCTACGTCGATGTCAACGATATTTAATCGTTTTGTCAATATTTCGCCGCCGGGCATTGACATTCTAGATGTTAATAACGGTGATGGCATGGAGCATTTGCCACCGGTAGATATGTTTATAAAAATATCATTCCGGCTTACGATTGGAGATCTCATAGATTCAACAATCATGCAGCTGCTGCCCATTCCGTTTGCGAAACAAATGGTTGATATATTAATGGGAGTGGTAGAAGATCAGCCAGCTCAGCCTGCTGTTCCAGCGCCTCAAACGGCTGCAGCAGCGCCGGCAGCACAACAAGCTATGGCAATGCAAGAAACGGCTGCAGCAGCTCATTTGAACGCTGTGCCGCCGCAAATGAATATGGCTTCACAGGCGCCTCAAATGCCTTCTATGCCGTATCAAACACCTGCAGCTGGCTACGACATGTCGATGCAGCCGCCGGGGCCTCATACATATGGTCATGCAGCTAGTCGAAATGTTAATGTACAGCCTGTGCAATTTGCTAATTTTGGCAATGCGCCAATTATTCAGCCAGATGAGACAAACCTCAATTTACTTCTCGACATACCGCTTAAGGTCACGGTAGAATTAGGAAGGACCCAAAAGCAGATAAAAGATATTTTGGAGCTGTCGCAAGGTTCTATTATTGAGCTGGACAAGCTAGCTGGCGAACCAGTCGACATCCTAGTGAATAACAAGCTGATCGCAAAAGGCGAGGTTGTTGTCATAGATGAAAACTTTGGTGTTCGTGTAACGGATATCGTGAGCCAATGGGACCGCATTCAAAAATTACAATAGCATCCTAGGAGGATAAAAAGATGGCAAACCGCATTCTTATCGTAGACGACGCAGCTTTCATGCGCATGATGATTCGTGATATTTTATCAAAGAACGGCTACGAAGTCGTCGGTGAAGCCCAAGACGGCGCACAAGCAGTTGAGAAGTACAAGGAATTGAAACCTGATTTGACAACAATGGATATTACGATGCCTGAGATGGACGGAATCTCCGCTCTGAAAGAAATTAAAAAAATTGATAGCAATGCTAAAGTAATTATGTGTTCAGCAATGGGTCAGCAAGCAATGGTAATTGATGCGATTCAAGCAGGCGCAAAGGACTTCATCGTCAAACCGTTCCAAGCTGATCGTGTAATTGAAGCGATCAAGAAAACACTCGGATAACGGTTAGACATTATGTTTAACATAGCTTCGCGCATTTCAATGGTGTCTGCTCTTGGGATGGCGATTGGGCCACAATTTGCGGCTGCTGCGGCACAAGGCGGCAGCAGCGCAAACGATGAAGGACAAATGATGTTTACCGGAACAAATGATCTAGCGGGCAACATGATTTGGGTTATCGTATCGCTTGCCATCGTTATCGTATTAATTATTTTAGTCATTAAATGGTTGTCGCAGCGCAATCGCATGTGGGGAACGAATCGATCGCTTCGTTCACTCGGCGGTATTGCGCTTGGACAGAATAACTCGTTACAAGTCGTCGAGATTGCAGGTCGGATTTATATCGTTGGCGTCGGCGAGAACATAACTCTAATTGACAAGCTAGATGATCCTGAGCAAGCAAGTGCTGTTATTTCAGCGCTGGAGCGGCAACAGGAATCGGCTTGGTCAAAGGATCTAGTCTCACAAATACTTAAGAAGTTCAAAAATCGCAACAATCCGAATGGCTCTGATCCTACGAACGAGCAGTGGAACAAGACGTCTTCCTTTCAGGATTTGTTGCAAAATAAGCTTAGTCAGCAAGCTGACCGCAAGCAGCAATTGGAATCGTTATTGCATGAATCTAAATCAAATGAACGGTTGATGGATGATGAAAAATAAGTGGTGGATATCAATCGTTGTTGTTCAATTGCTTGCGATGTTATTACATAATCAAGCATTTGCCGAGCCGTTACCCGACGTATCCATCAATATTGGCAACGGAAGCGGTGACACGCCCGATACTAGCGCATTATCCATTCTTCTATTAATTACAGTACTAAGTATCGCACCAGCGATTATGGTGCTAATGACAAGCTTTACTAGGATCGTTATCGTTCTAGGCTTTGTAAGAACATCGCTTGGAACACAGCAAATGCCGCCCAATCAAGTATTGATTGGACTGGCAATGTTCCTTACCTTCTTTATCATGGCTCCAACGTTCTCTCAAGTAAATGATGTTGCATTGCAGCCCTATTTAAAAGGTCAAATCTCTCAAACAGAAGCTTTTAAGGAAGCCTCCGTTCCGATGAAGAAGTTTATGTTCTCTCATACGAGGGAAAAGGACTTAATGCTTTTTATGAATTATACGAAAACAGAGAAGCCGGCTTCATTTGAAGAGATTCCGATCACAGTACTAATACCTGCATACGCCATAAGCGAGTTGAAAACAGCTTTTATAATGGGATTTATGATATTCATTCCGTTTCTAGTCATCGATATGATTGTCGCAAGCACATTGATGGCAATGGGGATGATGATGCTGCCTCCTGTTATGATTTCCTTGCCGTTTAAGATACTGCTATTTGTATTAGTAGATGGATGGTATTTGATCGTAAAATCTTTGTTGTTAAGTTTCAACACGTGATACTAGCAGGGAGGGACTTTTGATGAGTACTGATTTCATAATCGGGTTGGCCAGCCAGGCCGTATTCGTTGTTTTGAAAGCCAGTGCACCAATGCTCGTTCTTGCTTTGGTCGTAGGGTTACTAGTCAGCATATTTCAAGCAACAACACAGATTCAGGAGCAGACGCTGGCATTTGTTCCGAAAATTGTAGCGGTTTTCGTGTCCATCATCATTTTTGGCCCATGGATTCTAAATACGGTTATCGACTTCACTTACAATCTGCTGAACAATCTTCATAATTACATCGGTTAGGTTGTGAGTGTATGAACGCGATCGTACAGGGTTTCCCTATTTTTTTGTTAATCTTTTGTCGAATAACTGCGTTTTTCGTCGTAGCGCCTGTTTTTTCGTCGCGAGGCGTGCCGAATGTTTTCAAAATTGGGCTCGGATTTTTTATCTCGTTTATCGTTTTCTTGACGTACGGCGTGAAGCAGACGATGGTTCCGGACGCTGAATATATTTTGGTTCTGGTTCGAGAAATATTGGTCGGCGTACTGCTTGGGTATGTAGTCTACTTGTTCTTCACGGTCGTTCAGACCGCGGGAGCCTTAATGGATTTGCAGGTTGGTTTTGCAATGGCAAATATCGTAGATCCCCATACAGGTACGTCAGCCCCATTGCTCGGCAATTTTAAATACATGATGATCTTAGTTGTTTTCTTAATGATGAACGGTCATCATTTTTTATTAACAGGCCTTATGGACAGTTACGAATGGATGCCTTTGTCCAATGATTTATTTAGCCGAATAATGAGCGGCAGCATTACTGATTTTTTAACAAGAACATTCGCAAACACGTTTTTGCTGGCCATTCAAGTGTCAGCGCCATTAGTAGTAGCGATGTTTCTGACGGATGTTGGATTAGGCTTCTTAACCAAAACAGCTCCTCAGTTCAATGTTTTTGTAATTGGGATACCTCTAAAGCTAATTATAGGTATGATTTTACTAGTGTTGTTAATGCCAAGTCTTGCTGGCATATTCGAAAGATTGTTTTCCATCATGTTTGATGCTTTGGAGCAGTTATTCGGTATCGTGCAAGGACCGCCGCCTGACGTGAAATAGGAGGAAGCTTCCCATGCGAAATTACCGTCTAGAGCTTGATTTGCAGCTTTTCAGTCAAGAGAAGACTGAGGAAGCAACTCCGAAGAAAAAGGATGAAGCAAGAAAAAAGGGTCAAATTGCGAGATCGGCTGATTTACCGGGTTCATTAATATTAATTTTTGTTTTTATGAGCTTCATTATGATGGGCAATTATTTCAAGACACATATCATGATGCTCTTCGGCAATCTGTTTGAAGACTGGCTGTTGATGGATGTTACGACAGGCAACATTATGTCGCTCTTCAATGATGTGGCAATTGAAATGCTGCTAATCTTACTGCCAATCTTTGCGGTAACCGTTCTTGTCGGTGTCCTCGGCAACGTTGTACAGTACGGTTTTTTGCTAACCGGTGATCCTCTAAAAATGAAATTAAGCAAATTGAACCCGATCAACGGCTTTAAGCAAATTTTTTCAGCTAAAACAGTAGTCGAATTTTTGAAAAGTGTTTTAAAACTGCTTATTGTAGCGGTGCTTGTATATATGACCATATCCAAAGAATGGAACCGTATATTAGTGCTTGCTAGCTTGCCAATCCAACAAATATTTAGTTTTACCGCGGGTTTAACGATAAAACTAGGTATAGAAATTGGTGTGGTGCTCGCCGTACTCGCATTAGCAGATTTTTTCTATCAGCGTTATGAGCATAACAAAAGTTTGAGAATGTCTAAGCAGGATATTAAGGATGAATACAAAAAATCTGAAGGTGACCCGATCATTAAGAGCCGCATTCGTGAGCGTCAACGCAAAATGGCCATGCAGCGTATGATGCAAGAGGTTCCTAAAGCGGATGTCATCATTACCAACCCTACACACTTCGCTATTGCATTGAAATATGATGCAACCAAAATGGAAGCGCCAAGAATCATCGCCAAAGGTATGGATCATGTAGCGCTTCGCATTAGAGAAATAGCGAAAGAAAACGGTGTTGTGACAATGGAAAATAAACCGCTTGCCAGAGCGCTTTATGAACGAGCGGAGATTGGGGATGTCATACCTCCAGATCTGTTCCAAGCTGTGGCTGAGGTGCTCGCATATGTATATAAGATGAAAGGCCGATTGAAATCATAACACTACGGGAGGTGGAGGCGTCATGAAAGCAAAGGACTTTGTAATACTATTTGGCGTAATTGGAATTGTACTCATGATGATAATCCCGATCCCAGTCCTACTACTCGATATACTCATCATTTTAAACATTTCGATAGCATTGATGATATTACTTATTGCAATGAATACAAAGGAAGCTCTTGATTTCTCTATATTTCCGGCAATTCTACTAATCACTACCTTATTCCGACTTGCGCTGAACGTTTCTACTACTAGAAATATTTTGTCACATGCGGAAGCAGGGGAAGTCGTAGCTACGTTTGGCAGTTGGGTTGGCGGTGGAGAAATTGCAATTGGATTTATCGTCTTCCTCATTCTCGTAGTCGTGCAGTTCATCGTTATTACGAAAGGTTCTGAACGGGTAGCGGAAGTTGCAGCACGATTCACGCTCGACGCGATGCCGGGTAAACAAATGAGTATTGATGCAGATTTGAATGCTGGTTTGATTAATGAACATCAAGCGAAAGCACGTCGTTCAAAAATCGAACGTGAAGCGGACTTTTACGGGGCAATGGATGGTGCCAGCAAGTTTGTAAAGGGTGATGCAATTGCTTCCATTATCATTCTAGTCATCAACTTAGTTGGCGGATTTATCATTGGTATGGCGATTCATGGCTTGAGCTTTGGCGAGTCGCTTTCGACGTTCTCGATCCTTACGATTGGTGATGGTCTCGTCAGTCAAATACCTGCATTGCTTATTTCCACAGCTGCTGGTCTTATCGTAACTAGAGCGGCATCAGAGGGGAACTTGGCAGAGGATGTAACCGCTCAGCTATTCAAATACCCGAAGCTGCTATTTATTGCAGCTGGAACAATCGCTTTGCTAGGTCTTACACCAATCGGTCCATTAAGAACTTGGCCATTCGCTATTATGCTAGCCTTTGGCGGCTGGTACATGCAGAAAGCTATACATAAGCAACAAGAGCAAGAGGAAATGCTTGTCGAAGAACAGCAAATTGAAGAGGTTCGCAGTCCAGAGAGTGTAATTAGCCTCTTGCAGGTCGATCCGATTGAATTTGAGTTTGGTTATGGTCTTATCCCGCTTGCGGATACGCAGCAGGGAGGAGATTTGCTTGATCGAATCATCATGATACGCAGGCAATGTGCGCTGGAGCTTGGGCTCGTCGTACCAGTCATCCGGATCAGGGATAACATTCAACTGAAGCCAAATGAGTATGTCATCAAAATTAAAGGCAACACCGTCGCTCGCGGCGATTTGCTGCTTAATCATTATTTGGCCATGAGCCCTGGATTTGAGGACGATTCGGTCGTTGGTATTGAAACAACTGAGCCAGCCTTCGGATTGCCTGCGATTTGGATTGACGAGCAAATGAAGGAACGTGCCGAACTTTCCGGCTATACAGTCGTTGACCCGCCTTCAGTCGTTGCTACGCATTTAACTGAGATTATTAAACGACATGCACATGAGTTGATTGGACGTCAAGAAACGAAGCAGCTCGTAGAAAATGTAAAAGAGTCCTATCCTGCGCTTATTGATGAGCTTATACCGTCTATTCTTACCATTGGCGACGTACAAAAAGTGTTGTCGAAGCTTCTAAGAGAAAAGGTGTCTATACGAGATCTAGTTACCATCTTTGAAGCATTAGCGGATCATGGAAACTATACGAAAGACCCTGATATATTGACAGAGTATGTACGACAGTCGCTATCAAGACAAATTACACAGCAGTTTTCATCTGGTAGCGATATGTTACGAGTGATAACAGTTGGACCGCAGCTTGAGAAAAAAATTGCTGAGTCTGTGCAGCAATCGGATCAAGGCAGCTATATTGCACTGGATCCCGTTTCCACTCAACAGATTTACCAGAAGCTCAATGAGCATGTAAATCGTCAGATTCAAGCTGGCCAACAGCCTGTTGTACTCGCATCACCTACCATTCGGATGTATTTGAGACAAATTGTGGAGAGAACGATGCAGGATGTACCCGTACTTTCTTACAGTGAGCTTGAACCAAATATTGAAGTTCAGAGTGTCGGGGTGGTGAATCTATGAGAGTAAAACGATATGTCGTCAGTGCATTGCCAGAAGCGGTCTCTCTGATTCGAAGCGAGCTTGGGAAAGATGCAGTTATATTGAATACGAAGGAAATTAAAGTTGGCGGCTTTATGGGGATGTTTCGTAAGAAAAAGATGGAGGTTATCGCCGCTATCGAATCGAATCAATCGAATCCCCAAGCAAAACCTCAGCGAAACCCGGATCCTCAAGTGGATGCGGTCGTTGAGCAAATTTTGCAAACGGCGCAGCGAACAGCAACGGCTGTAATGGAGCCTCCAAACGTTCAAGCAGTTTCTTCAGTACCGATTGCAGAGCCTCAGAAGGACAAAATAGAACGAGAGCAATTCATCATTGATGAGATTCGAGATTTAAGAGAATACATGTTAAAACTCTCGAAACAGCAAAACAATCTTATTTCTATGTCAGAGCACTTGATTGCACTGAGAGAACACTTGATAGAACAAGAAATGGAATTGCAGTGGATTGAGCGTTTGATACAAGCTATTTCTGACAAAGAATCCGAAGAAAAAATCGTTTTTTCAAAGGAACAAGTATGGGAGCATGCGGCAGAGCTGCTGCAAGAGTGGCTGCAACCCTACAGTGGCAGCAGTATTAGCAGTCATGTAAGAGTGGTTCATTTTGTTGGTCCAACCGGAGTTGGCAAGACGACGACTATTGCGAAGCTTGCAGCTGAACAAACAATCAAGCAGGGCAGGAAAGTGGGGTTCATTACTTCGGACACCTACCGAATTGCAGCCGTGGATCAGCTTAGGACTTATGCCAACATCTTGAACGTGCCGCTAGAGGTCGTTTTCTCGCAGATGGATTTGCCCCGTGCTTTCAAGCAGCTTGAAGAGCGAGAGCTCATTTATATGGATACAGCTGGAAGGAATTTTCGCAGCGAGCTTCATGTATCAGAGGTCAGCAGCTTGCTTCAAACGACCGAGGCTAACGAAACGGTGCTTGTGCTTAGCATGACTGGCAAGACGAAGGATATGTCAGCAGTAGCCAATCATTTTTGCAAATACGGCGTTCGAAAAGTGTTGTTTACAAAGCTTGATGAAACTTCGGTTTACGGAGCAATTTTTAATCTCATTATGAATTTTGAATTGCTTCCTACCTATATGGCGAGTGGACAGACCGTTCCAGACGATATCGAGAAGTTTCAAGTGGATTCATACGTTAAGCAGCTGCTCGGGAGCAACGGTTTATGATGGATCAAGCTGAAGCATTACGTAATTTAGTCAAGCAGCAGGAGCTTCAAGATGAAGGCCGCACGACTCGTGTAGTGACGGTAACGAGCGGAAAGGGCGGAGTTGGAAAGTCGAATTTCAGCTTGAATTTTGCATTAGCGCTCCAACGATTGGGTAAAAAAGTGCTCGTTTTTGATGCAGATATCGGAATGGCCAACATCGATGTGCTTATGGGCGTTTCGTCCACGTACAATTTGTATCATCTGCTCAAGCAGGAGAAAACAATTTGGGAAATCGTGCAGGAAGGCCCGGAAGGGCTGAACTTTATTGCAGGTGGTTCTGGTTTTAGAGATTTGATGGATTTGTCTACAGAGCAGCTTGACCGTTTCGCTGATGAGATTAGCAAGCTGCATGGCAGGTATGATGTGATCTTGTTTGATACTGGCGCAGGCCTATCGAAGGAAACGGTTAAATTTATAACTGCAGCGCAAGAAACAATCGTTGTGACAACGCCCGAACCTACTTCAATTACAGATGCTTACGCCTTAATTAAGATGGTTAAAGCGATGGAGGTGGATGTTCACTTCAAATTAATTGTCAATCGAGCCGCTGATTTCCGTGAAGGAAAACAAACCGCTGATAAAATTAGCATGGTTGCACACAGGTTTCTTCAATCCGATTTGCCTCATCTTGGTATTTTGCCGGATGACCCAAATGTGTCAAAAGCTGTGAAGCGTCAAGTGCCCTTTACTGTAGCCTATCCTGGAAGCGAAGCATCCGTTGCTATTGACCGGATCGCAAAGCAATTTCTTGAAATACCACAGAATACTGCAATTAACGGCGGTGTCAAAGGATTTCTGCATAAAATGTTCAGACTCTCAAGATAATCCTTTGGAAGTGAGGAGGAAATGGAATGGTTCCTTATCGCGTACTAGTTGTAGATGATTCCGCATTTATGCGAAAGATCATTAGTGATTTAATCATTCAAGATTCACAGTTTAAGATCGTAGCTACAGCTAAAAACGGTCATGAAGCAATAGAAGCGGTTCGTGAATGGAAACCGGATGTCGTTACCTTAGATCTTGAAATGCCGTTAATGAACGGAATTGACGCATTGCAGATTATTATGAAGGATCATCCAACTCCTGTCATTATGCTCTCGGGTATAAGTGAAGACAATACAAGAGAAACGATTAAAGCACTGCAATTTGGTGCATTCGACTTCATTAGAAAACCATCAGCAACGATCTCTAATGATATTCGCCAAGTTGGAGAGGTTCTGCTTGAGAAATTGCGTATCGCAGTATTAACGAAGCGTTATCAGCCAGTGATTACGATTAGCGAGAAACAAGAAACAAAAGCAGATGATAGCAGCTTGCCAAAAGCGAAAAAAGAAGTAGTTTCGAACAACATTTTACACCATGAGGAGCTGCCGTTTGAAGCATTGTCTACTCCTGCTAAAGATCGGAACAAATTGCCGTTCAAGAAAGCGGAAGATAAACAAGGGCAACAGCGCTCGGTTCCCCCTTTACATAATAAGCTTACAAGCAATATGCAAGATGAAGCAAAGCCTAACGATGCCAAATCTAAGATTGCACCTCGCAAATCAGTCGAAAAGGCACCGCAGGCTGAACCTAAATCTCATTTCTCTGAGCCACCTTCAACAAAAAAAGCAAAGACAGTCCAGACAGCTTCTACCTTTAAACATATCGTAGCCATTGGAACTTCGACAGGCGGTCCTAGAGCTTTGCATGAGGTAATCACTTCTTTGCCAGCTGATTTCCCAGCACCGGTGCTTATTGTTCAGCATATGCCTCCTAAGTTCACCAAATCGTTGGCACAGCGGCTAGACAGCTTTAGCGAGATTCATGTCGTAGAAGCAGAGCAGGGAGAGAAAGTAGTTGCTGGCGTTGCCTATATCGCACCTGGCGGCTTTCATATGGAGCTTGTCAAAGATGCTTCTAGCTACTCGATTGCGCTCACTGAACAGCCGCAGCGCAACGGACATCGTCCTTCTGTAGATGTATTGTTTGAATCCTTGGCTGAACATCGCGAACTGAAGCGTCATGCGGTCATAATGACAGGCATGGGCAGCGATGGGGCGAAGGGAATGAAGCTGTTATCCGAATGTGGAATTGAAACGACCATAGCAGAAGCTGAAGAAACCTGTGTCGTTTATGGAATGCCGAGATCGGCTGTTGAAGCTGGATGTGTGAGTAAAGTATTGCCACTGCAGCATATTGCATCGCAACTGAAGCAAGCAGTGCTGAAATAGATAGGCTAGAATGGCTTCACCATACTAACAGGAGGTGCTAGGAAATGGATATGAATGCCTATTTATCGATGTTTATCGATGAATCTAATGATCACCTGCAATCCTTGAATGAAAATTTGCTTCGTCTGGAAAGCGAGCCTGAGGAGCTTAGTATCGTTCAAAATATATTCCGTTCAGCGCATACGCTCAAAGGAATGTCAGCTACGATGGGTTTTGAAGATTTAGCAGCGCTGACGCATGAAATGGAAAATGTGCTTGACCTCGTTCGCAACAGCAAGTTAAAAATGGACAGCTTTATTTTTGACACTTTGTTTAAAGGGTTAGATGCGCTTGAAGCAATGGTTCAGGATATTGTGGACGGCGGTACAGGGAAAGCAGACGTTACCTCGATCGTTGAATCGCTGCAAATCATCTTGAAAAGTGATTATAGCGCAAGCAAAGCGACTCAGGCTCCAACCGTAGCGGCTAATGCACCAAGTGCTGCAGAATCAAGCGCATCAGGGGCGATGCTGCTTGATGAGTTTCAATCTTCGATTTTGCTTCAATCGATAGAAACAGGACATAATGTTTTTCATATTCAAATCGCTATTCGCGATAATTGCTTGCTAAAAGCCGTTCGTGCTTATATGGTATTTGATTTGCTAGAGCGCAATGGTGAAGTTATTAAATCAGATCCATCTGTTCAAGACATTGAACAAGAAAAATTCAATTTCACTTTTACGGTATTTACGATTTCACGCTTGCAGCAGGAAGATCTTCAAGCGCAGCTGCTTAATATTTCAGAAATTGAATCCGCTGTTGTAACTTCTTTGGATGCAGAGTCATTAGCCGTGCTTGGCCAATCTAACGCAGCTGCGGCAGTAGAGGTTGTCGAAGTTGCTGAAACGGCTGCGCCGCAAACCGAAACAGCAGTTACATCTGTTGAAGCAGCAAAAGGACAAGCTCGATCGGCACCTGCTGCCAGCACACCAGCTAATGTGTCGAAGACGATTCGTGTAGACATTGAGAGGCTCGATACGCTCATGAACTTGTTTAGCGAATTGCTTATTGACCGTGTTAGGCTGGAACAGCTTTCTAGTGAAATCAAACGCAGTGATTTGACTGAAACTGTGGAACATATGGCACGCGTAAGTTCTGATCTTCAAAGTATTGTACTTAAGCTTCGCATGGTACCTGTGGATTCGGTATTCAATCGTTTCCCTCGTATGATTAGAGATTTAGCTAAATCGCTAGACAAAAAAATCGATCTTGTTATTACTGGAGCCGATACGGAACTTGACCGTACGGTTATCGACGAAATTGGAGATCCGCTTGTTCATCTATTGCGCAACTCGGTTGATCATGGAATCGAAACGGTGGAAGAGAGAATTGCAGCAGGCAAGCCAGAAACCGGTACGATTTTCTTGCGCGCGTTCCATAGCGGAAATCATGTCTTCATTGAAGTGGAAGAGGATGGCCGCGGTATACACCATGAACGAGTGCTAAAAACAGCCATTAAAAATGGCGTCGTCACGGCTGACGAAGCAAAACTGCTGACGCCGGATGAAATTAATATGCTTATTTTTGCGGCTGGCTTCAGTACCGCAGATAAAATTTCGGACATATCCGGACGCGGTGTTGGTCTAGACGTCGTTCGTTCAAAAATTACTTCTCTAGGCGGAAACGTAACGATAGATTCTGCATTTGGTAGAGGAACGAAATTTTCTGTTCAATTGCCGCTTACGCTATCCATTATTTCCGCAATGCTGATCAAGCTGGGGTCGGAGAAATATGCTATCCCATTGTCTTCGATCGTTGAGACAGGCATTATCCGCAAAGAACAAATTCTTCAAGTGCATGGCAACAAAATGATAGAGTTCAGAAATACCATCATACCTCTAGTATCGCTAAGCAAAGTGCTTGACTCTCCTGATTTTAATGAGAATGACGAGCTTGAAACGGAAATTGTAGTCGTTCGAAAAGGCGAGAAGTGGGCAGCTGTAATGGTCGATGAATTTATTGGTCAAAGTGAAATCGTGCTAAAAACGCTGGGCAAATATTTAACGAATATTAAAGCAATTTCCGGCGCAACGATACTTGGCGATGGTTATGTCGCATTGATTATCGATCCGAATGCACTTATCAAATAGGGAGGTTTTTACGATGGGAGAAGAATTAAAGGTTATCGTGTTTGCACTAGGCAGCGAAGAGTATGGAATTGAAGTAGACAAGGTCCGCACGATTGAAAGATTGTCTCCAATTACACGCGTTCCGAAAACAGCTACTTTTATTAAAGGGGTTATTAATCTTCGCGGTGTGGTCGTTCCTGTCATTGACTTAAGAGGCAGATTTAATCTAACGGAATCGGCAACTACAGAAAACTCAAGAATCATTGTTGTTTCAGTGGCTGACATCGAAGTTGGATTCATCGTAGACTCGGCGAATGATGTCATCGACATTGATACAGATACGATTGATTTGCCGCCCGAAATTGTTGGAGGCATTAAAGCTAAATACTTAAGAGGCATTGCAAAGCTTGGTGAAGGTCGACTTCTCATCATGCTGAACTTGTCCGAAGTGCTCAACAAGAATGAAATTATTCAACTTGAGCAGCTTGAGGTATAACTTGTGAACCTTTTTAGCCGCTTTGAAGCATTTGAATTAGATGTATTGAAAGAAGTCGGCAATATTGGAGCAGGCAATGCTGCTACTGCATTATCCCGCTTGTTAGATAAGCCAGTTGATATGGCGGTGCCGAAGGTAAGTTTGCTTCCATTTGAAGAAGTTGCAGAGCGTGTTGGCGGTTCCGAAAAAATCGTCATTGCTGTTTTTCTTCGAGTGGAAGGAGAAGCTCCCGGCAACATGTTTTTTATCATTGAAGAAGATTCGGCAAGGCGATTGTTGCGTCAGCTGCTTTCCTTAAATATTGAAGAGCAGGACGGTTATTCAGAAATGGAGCTGTCTGCTCTTTGTGAGATTGGCAATATTTTAGCAGGCTCTTATTTATCTTCATTAGCTGATTTCACTCATTTAGCAATGGCCCCCTCCGTACCCGCTATAGCAGTAGATATGGCAGGTGCCGTGCTTAGCTACGGTTTAATGCAATACGGAGAGATGGGGGACTCGGCCCTACTTATTGAAACGACCTTTTTGGAGGATTGTCAGTCGCTTGAAGGACATTTTTTCCTCATTCCAGATCCAGAGTCGTTTGAGAAAATTTTTAGGGCTTTGGGAGTCGTTAGCGAATGATACAACAAAATTTGGTCAAAGTCGGCATGGCAGATTTAAATATTGCAACGGATGGGGCGATACTCAAAACGACCGGCTTAGGTTCATGTGTTGGACTTACCTTGTATGATCCAACGCGAAAAATAGCCGGTATGGCACATGTCATGCTGCCATCTTCAGACATTGCCCGTGAGACCAAAATGAATCTAGCTAAATATGCAGATACCGCCATACCCGAGCTGCTTGATCGGATGATAGCAGCAGGTGCATACATTGAACGCATGAAAGCTAAGATGGCTGGTGGAGCTCAAATGTTTGCTATGTCTGGACACAGTGATTCGCTAAGAATTGGCCCGCGCAATGTTGAATCCTGTACAGAAATGCTTAGAAGATTCAAAATTCCGATTATCTCTCAGGATACGGGCGGAAATTTTGGTAGAACGATAGAGTTTGACAGTACTAGCGGAATGCTTTCTATAAGAAGTGTGCAATTTGGAACAAAGGAGATTTAAAATGTTCGGAACATGGCGATGGAATGTCGTATTTGGAATTTTCGGCACCGTGCTTACGGTAGCTTTCTCAATCGGTAACAATCCGATTACTGTTATGCTGCTTAGAAGTATGTATGCTTTCATCGCTTTTTTTGTTCTTGCGTATGGAGTACGGGCAATATTGGCATACATCCTTCAACCGCCAGCACTAATAGGCTCGGAAATTGAAGATGAAGAAGGAAAAGGCAGTCAGCTAGATTTACAGACACCTGATGAATCAGAAGATATCAATCAATTGTTGAAATCACAGATTAAAGATGGTGCTGGCAAGCAGCCAATCGAAACTCAGAAAGATGATGCAAGCGATTTTCGTCCGTTAAATCCTCCGCAATTGTTAAATACAAAAAATACACAGCCTGAAGAATTGGTTAAAGCCATTCGTCACCTGACAGGAGAGTGAGTCGATGATTGAGCAGAAGACCCCTCATTTGACAAACTTGCAGATGTGGCAAGCCTGGAGAGAACAAGGCGATTTGGAAGCGAAAAAAACGTTGATTGAACAATATTTGCCGCTGGTTGATTATGTAACGAATCGAATGGCCATTGGACTCCCGAAAAACGTCATTAGAGATGACCTTGCAAGCAATGGCGTAATGGGTCTTATTGATGCAATTGAAAAATTTGATTACGGCCGCGGCTTGCAGTTTGAAACGTATGCGTCATGGCGCATTCGCGGCGCTATTATAGATGGCTTAAGACAAGGTGACTGGGTCCCGCGTTCTGTGCGAGAAAAGGCCAAACGAGTAGAAGAGGCATATCAGCATTTAGAGCAGCAGTACTTGCGTTCTGTGACAGATGCAGAAATTAGCCGCTATCTTGATGTAACGGAGAAAGAATTCATTAATATGCTGCAAGATATTGCGGTTACAACGGTTTGCTCATTGGAAGACCCGATTCGTGAAGAGGAATCGGAGACAAGAATGTCTTTGCTAGTGGACGATAAAGCGAAAAACCCGGATCATAAGGTTCATGAGTTTTATTTGAAAGAATCATTGGTTAAAGGGATTGAAAAACTTACGGAAAAGGAACGAACAGTCGTTTCTCTCTTCTATTATGAGGAATTATCATTAAGTGAAATTGCTGAAGTAATGTCACTATCACCGTCGAGAATATCCCAGCTCCATTCTAAAGCGATTTTGAGGCTGCGAGGAGCTTTGGCTAAGCATAAAGATCAACTCATGCAACATTAAAAGGGGGGAGCTACGTGGAAAATCTTCAATTAGAATCATACCTACGCATACAGACATCTGCCGATAATTTGTCTGCATTTTTAACCTTTAGCAGGATTTCGGACGAATTCGAATGTAACGGCGATGAGCTAGAACGATTCTTGCATAGCAAGGGGATCGTTTTTGGCCTTCGTAAAGAAGTTCTGAGTCAGATTGGCACTAATCCTCTCGCATATTTCAAAGAACAAACACTTGTTGCGCAAGGGCAGTCTCCTACACCTGGTAAAGACGGATATGTGAAGCTAGTTTATGATATGGATAAAAATGTGAACGCCCCAACGGAGCTCGAAGATGGGAAGGTTGACTTTAAAGAAGTTGTTCAGCTGAAAAATGTCAAGCGTGGTCAATTGATTGCTGAGCGATTCGAGCCTACAGCAGGTCCTGTTGGCAGGACGGTAACGGGAGAAGAAATTGCTCCTAGGCTCGGCAAGCACGTTAGATTTAAAGTAGGCAAAAATGTCGTTTTGAACAATGAGCAGACGGCTATGTATTCGGCAATTGACGGCTTGATTTCGCTTACTGAAAAAGAAAAAATTAATGTGTTTCCTGTTTACGAAGTAAACGGCGATGTGGATTATAGTGTCGGCAATATTGATTTTGTTGGTACAGTAGTCATCAGAGGCAATGTTCTTAGCGGATTCAGGGTTAAAGCTTCGGGCGATATCCGAGTTATTGGCGGAGTTGAAGGGGCAGAAATCGAATCAGAAGGCTCTGTTGAAATTACAGGCGGAATATTGGGAAGCAACAAAGGTTTTGTAAAAGCTGGACGAAACGTCCGGAGCTCATTTATACAAGAAGGCAATGTTATCGCGGGCGAAGAGGTGCTGGTATCTCAGAGCATCATGCATTCGCATGTAAAAGCCGGAAAAAATGTTGTGTGCTCTGGCGCTAAAGGATTGATCGTAGGCGGACTTGTACAAGCAGGTGACCTTGTCAGCGCGCGAACGATTGGCAACTCGATGTCCACAGCCACAACCATTGAAGTAGGCGTAAACCCTGAATATCGTTCGGAGCTGCTCGAGCTAAGAACGAGGTTAAGGCAGAACATGGATAATTTAGATAAAACGGATAAAGCGCTTGTTATTTTGGATCAATTAGCTGTGACAGGGAAATTAACTCCTGAGAAGCTGGCATTGCGCGTTAAGCTGACCGCCACAAAACGTCAGACCGTGCTTGAGAATGATGAGACGAGAAGCCGTATTCTTGAGATAGAGAAAACGCTAGAGAACACAGATCGATCGAAGATCGATGTCAGCAATATTGTATTTGGCGGAACAAAAATTGTAATTGGCAGGTACACAAAGTTTGTGAAGGATTCAGCACAGCGGGTGACCTTCCGTTATTCCGAAGGGGATATCGTCTTAGTTCCTTATACCAAATAACGGTTGAAATTGATGAATGGCGCAAAGGGGTGAGCAGATATGACGTTCAAATCCATTGATTTGCAGATGTCTGTACCACGAACGCAAGAATTCAGCGGCATGCATGGACAAGCGATGCATAAACCTGTAGCTGATCAGAATACGTTGGCCAATCAGTCCGCCAAACAAACAGAGCTTCTAAGAGGGAAAAACACAGCGATCGAGCAATCAAACGGACTTCATATTCGCAGTGATCAAGAAGGTCAGCAAGGTAACGCTTATCAGCAGGCAAAACGTAAGCGTACACAGTTATCCTCGGATGTTGATGAACAGGAGGCGGCTCCTACACATCCGTACAAAGGCCATAGGCTTGATATTAAGTTATAAAATGAAGGCATCCTATGAAAGGCAGGCTATGAACGATGCAGCCATACTTGCAATATATCGTATTACTAGGAGCGGTTGTTATTGTCGGTGCCTTTGTAATGCCTCGTAAGAAGCAGGATACAGCTCTACCGTCACAATCGATGCAAAACATGGAAACCGCGCTGGAGCAGTTTATGGAGAACATGGAGAAGGATAATGAGGATCTCGTGCTCCTCGTTAGAACTGCTCAGCAAGAATCGAAATTAGATGCGGATCGCAAGGAGCAGCGTATTGTAGAATTGGAGCGGAAATGCGAACAGCTCACAGAGCAGTTGCAAAAGAAAATGTCCGAGTCCACGGCCTACATTCGTCCAGTGGAAACCCCATTGCCAGCGGTCTCATTAAATTCGAATGAACAACTTGTTAAAGATGCGTCTGTTGTTGAACATATTATAGAAGAGACAGTTCGGATGAACACCATCCAGGACAGATATAAAGAGCTGTTTACACTTTATGAGCAAGGGAAATCGATTGAAGCGATATCCAAAAAGCTTGGTATGAACAAAGGTGAGGTACAGCTTATTATACAGCTTGCTAAGCAGGAGGATTCTGTCCATGCTTAAAAGTCGAGTATTTCTTATGGGATTAGGTGCAGGTATCATCATTGGCGCTTTGTTGTTCCAGCTCATGCTCTCTGGCGAGCAAAGCAGGCAAAGGCTAAGTGACTTAGGAAAAGAGTCAGATGAGAAGCTGTACACTCAACTAGAAGTTGATGCTTTGTTAAAGGCAAATCAAGACTCGCTTCAGCTTAATAAGGACAACACAGGGGGACAGGAGACTAAGCCTGCTGCTGATTCTGACAAAGCTAAGGAGCAGACAAGCGAGGCGAAGACTGATAAAGCTGCGCCTACGGCTACGGCAGTCCCTGTTCAGAAACAGTCTGAGATCAAGCATGTTATAAGAATTAAAGCAGGCTCTAGTCTGACGAATACAGCAGAGCTGCTTGCTTCGAATAATATTATTAAAGATAAAACTGCTTTTGTATCAAAAATGAAAAAGTCAAAGAAGCTGGTTCGCGCCGGTTATTTTTTGTTTCATGAGGAGATAACGGTTGAAGAAGCCATTCGGATCGTAACCGGCGAGCCTTTAACATCTTCAGAAGTAAATCTTCTAACTGCCAACAAAAAATAGCTATCCTATCTTTTCTGAAACGATTGTTGCATGCGATGTGTATTTATGGTATATTAATTCACGGTGTTAAAAACGCACGCAGGTCAATTTTGTCAAACGGTGCTTCCGCCCGGCGGAAGTTTTGGCGAAAGATGCGACTAGCGGAGGAGCACTAAAAAAACCATTATAGGAGGTGTTGGAGAAATGGCGGTTATTTCCATGAAACAGCTACTAGAAGCTGGGGTACACTTCGGTCATCAGACTCGTCGTTGGAACCCGAAGATGGATCGTTATATCTTCACAGAAAGAAACGGGATTTACATTATTGATTTGCAAAAAACGGTGAAAAAAGTTGACGAAGCGTACAACTTTGTTAAATCGATCGCTGCAGACGGCGGCACTATGCTGTTCGTAGGTACGAAAAAACAAGCTCAAGATTCCGTTAAAGAAGAAGCAGAGCGTTGCGGCAACTTCTACATCAACCAACGTTGGTTGGGCGGTACTTTGACTAACTTCCAAACGATTCAAAAACGTATTGATCGTTTGAAACAACTTGAAAAATGGGCTGAAGACGGCACTTTCGAGGTTCTACCTAAGAAAGAAGTTATCATCCTTAACAAAGAAAAAGACCGTTTGGAAAAATTCCTTGGCGGTATTAAAGGAATGAAAGGTTTGCCAAGCGCGTTGTTCATTATCGACCCACGCAAAGAGCGTATTGCTGTTGCAGAAGCTCGCAAACTTGGTATCCCAATCGTTGGTATCGTTGATACGAACTGTGATCCAGACGAAATTGACTACGTAATCCCAGGTAACGATGATGCAATTCGTGCCGTTAAGTTGTTGACTTCGAAAATGGCTGATGCAATCGTTGAAGCTAACCAAGGCGAACAAACAACGGCTTAATTTAAAGGCTTTAATTAGTCAACAAAGGGTGGTCAGATGGTGATAAACCTCTCACTGCCCTTTTTTTGAATGTAAATCACTAAAAAAAACAATTAATGATTCTCGAAGCTACATAGACTTCGTGAAACCTATAGGAGGGCTTACAATGGCAGTTAGTGCTAGCGCGGTAAAAGAGCTTCGTGAAAGAACTGGAGCTGGAATGCTTGATTGCAAGAAAGCTTTGGACGAAACAAACAATGACGTTGAAAAAGCAATTGCAGTACTTCGTGAAAAAGGTTTGGCGGCAGCAGCAAATAAAGCTGGTCGTATTGCAACCGAAGGCGTAGTTGAATCGTATATTCATGCAGGCGGCCGTATCGGCGTTATCGTTGAAGTAAACTGTGAAACGGATTTCGTTGCAAAAACGGATCAATTCCGTGAGTTTGCAAGAGACGTAGCTATGCAAATCGCTGCAGCTAACCCTAAATTCGTTAGCCGTGACGAGGTTTCTTCTGAAGAGCTTGAAAAAGAGCGCGAAATTTTGAAAGCTCAAGCACTTAACGAAGGCAAGCCTGAAAAAATCGTTGAAAAAATGGTTGAAGGCCGTATCTCGAAATACTACGAAGAGTTCTGTCTTCTTGAGCAATCGTTCATTAAAGACCCAGACAAAACAATCTCCGTATTGCTTAATGAAAAAATCAGCAAAATTGGTGAAAACATTTCCATCCGTCGCTTCGTTCGTTATGAGCTTGGTGAAGGTCTAGAGAAAAAAGTTGACAATTTCGTTGAAGAAGTTATGGCTCAAGTTAAACATTAATCCGAACGCACAGGCGGGGCGGGGCGTCCGCCCCGCCTGCTTGTATGATTAGAACATATTTGAAGGACCTCATTTACTGAGGTGCATGATGGAGGTATTAACGTTGGAGCATCCTGTGTATAAACGTATCGTTTTGAAAGTAAGCGGTGAATCATTGTCTGGTCAGGAAGGTTATGGCATTGAAGCGACGGTCATATCTTCAATTGCTGATCAGGTGAAGGAAGTCGTAGCACTTGGCATAGAAGTGGCCATCGTTGTCGGAGGCGGCAACATTTGGCGTGGAATTGCAGGTTCTGCAAAAGGCATAGACCGTGCAACAGCTGATTACATGGGAATGCTGGCTACTCTTATGAATTCACTTGCACTTCAAGATGCACTGGAACAAATCGATGTACCTACTCGCGTACAAACATCGATCGCGATGCAACAAATCGCTGAACCGTACATCAGACGTCGTGCTATCCGTCATTTGGAAAAAGGACGCGTCGTAATCTTTGCTGCAGGAACTGGTAATCCATTTTTCTCAACAGATACAACAGCAGCGCTTCGCGCAGCTGAGATCGAAGCAGAAGTAATATTAATGGCGAAAAACAAAGTGGATGGCGTATATTCTGCTGATCCATTTAAAGATAGCACAGCTGAGAAATTTGAGGAGCTTACATACCTCGACATGCTTAACCGTAATCTAGGCGTAATGGATTCAACCGCAGCTTCACTTTGCATGGATAATAATATTCCTCTTATCGTATTTGCGATTACAGAGAAAGGGAATATTAAACGCGTCGTGCTGGGTGAGAAAATCGGAACGATAGTGAGAGGAAGTGCGAAATAATGCCACAAGAGCTGAAAAAAAACGCAGAAGAACGTATGGATAAAGCGATTTCCGCGCTAAAACGTGATTTGTCGTCTTTGCGCGCTGGTAAAGCTAATTCATCTTTGCTTGACCGTATTCAAGTGGAATACTACGGCGCAATGACGCCTGTCAATCAACTTGCTAACATCAGTACGCCAGACTCTCGTACGTTGTTCATTCAACCATGGGACAAATCGTCGATGTCGGCAATCGAGAAAGCGATTATGAAATCGGATCTTGGACTGACACCTTCCAATGACGGTGCATCGATTCGTCTTTCTATCCCACCGCTTACAGAAGAGCGCCGGGCAGAGCTTGTGAAAACTTCGAAAAAGCTTGGCGAAGAAGCAAAGGTAGCTATTCGCAATATTCGTCGGGATGCTAACGACAGCGTGAAAAAACTTGAGAAAACAACAATTTCTGAAGATGAATCACGTGGTCACCAAGAGGATATTCAGAAGGCAACTGATAAATTTATTGCTGAAGTAGATAAAGTGCTTGTTGCCAAAGAAAAAGAAATTATGGAAGTATAATAATCTCTGGGCCCCTCCGATAGGTGGGGTTTGGTTTTGATTTCGGTTGGGAGGAAGTAAGATGATCGAGCGACTTTGGGCCAAATTAGGCAAATCGTCCTTACAGCCGACTGATTCTGTGGCCTCAGAAAATGTGCCTGAGCATGTTGCAATTATAATGGATGGGAACGGCCGTTGGGCTAAAGATCGTGGATTGCCACGTATGGCTGGTCATCATTCCGGCATGAAAGCGGTCAAACGTATTACCATTGCAGCGGATCGGTTAGGCGTCAAATATTTGACGTTATATGCGTTTTCAACGGAAAACTGGAAGAGACCTAAAGCTGAAGTGGATTTTCTTATGAAGCTTCCGCAGCAATTTCTTGAAATTGAATTAGAAGAATTGATAGCCAACAACGTGCAGGTTCGCATGATGGGACATAAAGAGGATTTGCCTTCATTTACGATCAGTGCAGTTGAAGAAGCCATTATAAAGACCGCTAACAATACAGGGCTAGTTCTAAACTTTGCCTTAAACTATGGAAGCCGTAAGGAAATGCTTGAAGCTGTGAAAAGTATCGCATCAGAGGTTCAGCAAGGAAATCTTGCAATCGATGATATCGATGATAAAGTAATGGCCGATCGTTTGCTTACAAGTGGATTGCCTGATCCAGATTTGCTCATTCGTACAAGCGGTGAATTGCGATTAAGTAATTTTATGATGTGGCAGCTTGCTTATAGTGAATTGTGGTTTACGGATGTGTATTGGCCTGAATTTACGGAAGCGCATTTTCAAGAAGCGATTTTGGAGTATCAGCGCCGCGCGCGTCGATATGGTGGATTGTAGCTTCAAGCGACGGAGTGTGACTTTTCATTGAGACAACGATTGATTACTGGAATTGTAGCAGGTGCAGGCTTCATAGGTTTAACAATAGCAGGCGGATGGTTATATACAACTCTCCTCGTATTGCTAGCTATTATTGGTTTTACTGAATATGCGCGAATGAATGGTGTAGCATGGTCGCATCCGTCAACTTTGCTCGGATATGCGGGTGTGCTACTGTTTGTGCTACCATGGTCTGATTGGGGTATTGTTATTCCATCTTTCCTGACTATTGTTTGGATGCTGGCCTTCTTGCTGCTTGCCCTAACCGTGATTACCAAAAATAAAACGACAATTGATGGCGCCGCACTTATGTTGCTAGGCGCTTTATATGTAGGTTACGGCTTTTCAGCAATGGGCGAAGCTCGTCAAATTGAGGAGCATGGCCTATTGTGGACGTTTTTGTCCTTTGGCTGTATTTGGGCTTCGGATATCGGTGCTTATTTTACTGGACGAGCCATTGGGAAAACGAAGCTATGGCCATCAATCAGCCCGAACAAAACGATCGAAGGCGCTTTAGGCGGCGTATTGTTATCCTTAATCGTATCGGCAGTATTCGCACTCACGATGCCCGATTTTATTGATTTGCCAAAGGCTTTGCTAATCGGTTTAATTGCTGCAGTAGCTGGACAGTTTGGGGATTTGATTCAATCTGCTTATAAACGTGTGAGAGATATAAAGGATACAGGTACGCTTCTGCCAGGACATGGCGGAGTGCTTGATCGATGCGATAGCTGGCTAATCGTGTTTCCGCTGTTAGTGCTTACCGGGCTGCTGCCTGTATAAGTCAGGAGGATTTTGTGTGAAAAAAATAAGTATATTAGGTTCGACAGGTTCAGTCGGAACACAGACGCTGGACGTTATTGCCCATGATCCTGATCGTTATCAGGTTGTTGGCTTGTCCGCTGGTGCGAATGTCGATTTGATTATAGAGCAAGCCAAACAATTTAAACCTTCGCTCGTTAGCTTAGCTTCCAAAGCAGACGCAGAAGCCGCTCGTCCCCATATGCCGCCTGGAACAAAGGTTGTCTATGGCGAAGAAGGACTTGTTGAAGTAGCCGCTGGGACGGACGCTGATGTCGTTGTGACAGCAATTATGGGAAGCAGAGGGTTGCCGGCAACATTGGCGGCGATTGATGCGGGGAAAATGATTGGTTTGGCGAACAAAGAGACACTCGTAACGGCAGGTCATATCGTCATGGAACGTGCGAAACAGCGCGGAGTATCGATTTTGCCGATAGACAGTGAACATTCGGCGATTTTTCAATGCTTAAACGGCGAAGATCGCAAATCTATCAATCAAATTACATTAACAGCCTCCGGCGGCTCCTTTCGTGATCGCACAAGAGAACAGCTTGAGGGTGTAACAGTAGCTGAAGCGCTAAATCATCCCAATTGGTCGATGGGCGCAAAAATTACGATTGATTCAGCGACTATGGTTAATAAAGGGCTAGAAGTTATTGAGGCAAGATGGCTGTTCGATGTTACATACGATCAAATAGGTGTCATTATTCATCCGGAGAGCATCATTCATTCTTATGTGGAGTTTACCGATCACAGCATAATCGCGCAGCTTGGAATGCCGGATATGCGAGTACCGATTCAATATGCGTTGTCATATCCGGAACGGAATGTAACCCCGACAAGCAGGCTGAACCTGGCACAAATCGGAAAGCTGCATTTTCGCGAGATGGATTTTGAAAGATATCCATGTCTAAGGCTGGCATTCGAGTGCGGGAAGCTAGGTCAATCAGCTCCTGCAGTATACAATGCTGCAAACGAGGTTGCGGTGGCACGGTTTTTGAAGGGTGAAATTACGTTTCTTGACATTGAACGGATATTGGAAACGGTCGTTGGCAAGCACGAAGCAGCTGATATCAATGATTTGCAGATGATCTCAGAAGTGGACGCTTGGGCAAGACAGCTGGCCCAATCCGTATAATATCGGTTAAATTCCGGTTCTCTTGTATCGGACGGGAGAATAATGATAATCTATGTACAGGCCGTAACGAACAGGAGGCTTCAGCTTAATGCACATGATTCAAGTTGTTTTCTTGACCATACTCGTTTTTTTCGTGATCGTAACGATCCATGAATGGGGTCATTACTATTTCGCAAAACGCGCAGGCATATTGGTGCGAGAATTCGCAATTGGCTTCGGGCCGAAGCTTTTTTCGGTAAAACGTGGCGAGACGAGATATACGCTTCGATTAATACCTGCCGGCGGTTTCGTTCGAATGGCGGGAGAAGATCCAGAAATCGTTGATGTCCAGCCTGGTCAAACGATCGCGGTTCGTCTGAAAGACAATAAAGTGACTAGGCTTTATTTGGATCGTCTTGATGACCGCAGCGGTGTTATTCGCGGAGAAATCGTGGCGATCGATCTTGAGCGCAAGCTATCTGTTACACTTGACGTAGAAGGGGAAAACGAGATTTTCTCGGTACACCCTACTGCTTTAATGATCACAAAAGGCAAAGAAACACAAATCGCGCCGCTCGACAGACAATTTGGCAGCAAAACAGTAGCGCAGCGTGCACTTGCTATTTTTGCTGGCCCTATGATGAACTTTGTGCTTGCATTTGTATTGTTTGCTACCTACATTCAGTTAGCAGGTGTTCCTGTTGAGTCGCCTGATAAGCTGCTTGTTAATGAAATATCAGAAGGCATGCCAGCTGATAAAGTAGATTTGAAAAAGGGCGATGTCATTGACGCTGTCAACGGAATCAAAATCGGAGCTGATTTTGATAAAATGATCGCGATTATCGGCAAATCACCGAATGTTCCTGTTAAAATGGATATTATTCGTGACGGCAAGGCTCAGCAAGTTGTTATAACACCTGAACCGAATAAAGAGGGTGTAGGCAAGGTTGGGATCAGTGCCGCATTGCCAACACGTCCGGCTACTTTCTCTGAAACGTTCACAGGCGCAGGCAAGCTCATGAAAAACATGACAGTAAGCATTTTTGAAGGCTTCAAGAAGCTTATTTTCGGAGAGTTCAAGCTTGATGATCTTGGCGGACCTGTGCGAACAGCAGAAGTAACGAGCCAGATTGCTCAGCAAGGCATTGCTCAGTTAACATCATGGACAGCACTGCTAAGCTTGTATTTAGGAATATTTAATTTGCTGCCGATTCCTGCCCTTGATGGAAGCCGCCTTATATTCCTCGGAATTGAAGCGATTAGACGCAGGCCGATTGATCCGAACCGTGAGAGCATGGTACATTTTGTCGGTTTCGCGCTCATCATGTTATTAATGCTCGTAGTAACTTATAATGATATTTTACGATTGGTAAAAGGGGAGTAAATAGTCGCTTATGTCTAAAGATAAACAGTTTGTTACAGAAATCACGCCTCAAAGCGAGGATTTCTCCAGATGGTATATTGATGTTATTAAAAAAGCCGAGCTTATGGATTATTCGCCTGTAAGAGGCTGTATCGTGTTCCGTCCTGAGGGCTATGAGCTTTGGGAAAATATTCAGCGTGATCTGGATCGCCGCTTTAAGGAGACGGGACATCGCAATGCGTATTTCCCGCTCTTTATTCCTGAGAGCTTTTTCCAGAAAGAAAAAGAGCATGTTGAAGGCTTTAATCCCGAGCTGCCTTGGGTAACTGAAGCAGCTGGCGAGAAGCTCGAAGAACGCCTTGCTATTCGTCCAACATCGGAAACGATGTTTGGGCATATGTATTCGAAATGGATTCAATCGTACCGCGATCTTCCGCTGCTCATTAACCAATGGGCAAACGTCGTTCGCTGGGAGAAGCGCACAATGCCATTCCTTCGTACGAGTGAGTTTTTGTGGCAAGAAGGCCATACAGCGCATGAAACAGAAGAGGAAGCGCGACAAGAGACGATGCAGATGCTTGATGTTTACACGCAGTTCGTTGAAGAATTCCTTGCTATCCCTGTAATCAAAGGTGAAAAAACGCCTTCTGAGCGGTTCGCCGGTGCGGTTGATACGTATTCGATCGAAGCGATGATGAAGGACGGGAAGGCTGTTCAAGCCGGAACATCGCATTATTTGGGTACGAAGTTTGCAGTTGCTTTTGATATTAAATTCCTTGATCGTGAGAATACATTGCAATTCGCTCATACAACTTCTTGGGGCGTGAGCACAAGACTAATCGGCGCCCTTATTATGGTTCACGGCGATGATCGTGGTCTGGTGCTGCCTCCTAAAGTTGCTCCAACACAAGTGGTTATGATTCCAATTGGCCCTGCAAAAATGCGCGAGCAGGTTGTTGGCCGTGTGGATGAGCTTTATGCAGAGCTTAAGAAAGCCGGTATTCGCGTACGTGTGGACGATCGTGCTGACGTGAGCCCAGGCTGGAAGTTCAACGAATATGAGATGCGCGGTGTTCCACTACGCCTTGAGCTTGGACCGCGTGATATGGAAAATGGACAAGTTGTGCTTGTTTCCAGAGTTACTGGAGAGAAGCGTATTGTACAGCAAGCTAATCTTCTAGCAGAAATAGAAACTATGCTTGAAGAAACGCATCAAGAAATGTTTAATCGTGCGAAGCAGTTCCGTATTGACAACTCTCGTTCGGTTGAAACGCTTGATGAAATGAAAAGCTTTTTGGAAGAACAGCGCGGCTTCGTAGAAGCTGGCTGGTGCGGCTCTGCTGCTTGCGAGAAGCAGGTCAAAGAAGAAACTGGAGCGACAAGCCGGAATATTCCATTTGCCCCTGAATCGCACAAAGAAACATGTCTCGTATGTGGAGATCCATCCAAACATACTGTTGTATTTGCAAGAGCTTATTAAGGACTGAAGCTAGTTCGGTTCGGATCTTAAGGAGTGGTATTTTATGAGCCAAACCGCAAAAAAACGGCAGAGTTTTGAAATGCTTTTACAGCATATTCAGCTGCCGCAAGAACTTATACAAACCTATTTTCAAGATGGATATATAGATCAAGTTATCGTTAGCAACAGCAATCAAGAATGGACGTTTTGCATCCGCAAAACGTCCATGGTGCCTTTACAGGCCTATAATGGGCTATGCCAGGCGGCTAGAATGAAGTTTGAGTCTATCGCTGCAGTCAGTTTCTTGCTGATTTATGATCCTGTTGTAGAGACGGAATCCATTGTGCTGCAATACTGGGGTTTGTTCATGGAGTGGGCACAGAGCGAGATCGCTTCCGTAAATGGATGGCTGCAGAAATCGTCGATCACGGTTGAAGGAGACTTGCTAACTCTATCTCTCCTTGACAATACAGGATTGGATCTCGCTCGGAAGAAACGATTGGATGATGAAATTATTCGTTTCTTTAATGAAAATTTCCAGCGCGCATGCAAAGTGAAAATGATCGTCAGCGAATCCAGGCAAGAAATTTTGGATGAATTCTCCCTTCGGATGGTGCAGGAAGAACGGGAATATGTGCAGGAGCTGATGGCGAGCGCGCAATCCGAGTCTGAGCTCGTCGATGAGAGTGAAATCAAGCTGGCGGTTGGTTATGATATTCGGGAAGAGCCGGTTCCATTGATGAATATCATCGAAGAAGAGAAAAAAATTACAGTACAAGGCGCGGTATTCGGCCTCGAAGTGAAAGAGCTTCGTAACGGAAGCACATTGTTTACGTTCAATGTAACTGACTTCTCCGACTCTATCGCGATGAAGATGTTTGCGAAGACGAAGGACGATGTGAAAATATTGAACCAGCTTGCCAATGGCAAGTGGGTCAAAGCTCGCGGCCGCATAGAATATGATCGCTTCATGCAAGAACCGGAGCTTGTGATGATGCCGAATGATTTGCATGAGGTCAGAACACCTGCTGAGCGTATGGATAAAGCGGAAGAAAAGCGCGTCGAATTTCATCTCCATACAACCATGAGCGCTATGGATGCGGTAACTCCGGTAGATGTCTATATAAAGACGGCTGCCAAATGGGGACATAAGGCGATTGCAGTAACGGACCATAGCAATGTTCAATGTTATCCGGATGCGAATAAGTCAGCCAAAAAACACGGCATAAAAGTGCTTTTTGGTGTTGAAGCGAACATCGTGAACGACGCAGTGCCAATGGTGCTGGAATCAAGACCTGAGCCGCTTGCGACAGCAACTTATATTGTTTTCGATATAGAGACAACGGGCCTTTCCGTTATTAATAACAAAATTATCGAGCTTGCCGGCGTTAAAATGCGTGATGGCAAAGAGATTGATCGATTCTCTACCCTAATTGATCCGCATGAAAAAATTCCTTACCACATTACGCAGTTGACTAACATCAATGATGATATGGTAAAAGGGCAGCCGGATATTGAGCCTAAGCTTAGAGAATTTATTGAATTCATTGGTGATGATGTTCTCGTCGCCCACAATGCAAGATTTGATATTGGCTTTATTCAAGCCAACTGCAAAGCTTTCGGCATGCCGGAAGTGAAAAATCCAGTGCTCGATACGCTGGAGCTCGCTCGATTTATTTTTCCAACGCTCAAAAATCATCGTTTGAATACGTTAGCAGATAAATATAAGGTTAGTCTCGACAACCATCACCGCGCTGTAGACGATTCCCTTGCTCTTGGCGGCGTGTTGTATGGCTTGATTGCAGATGCAGCTGAGCGAAATATTACGAATCTACATCAGCTAAATGACTATGTAGGCATTGATTTATCTAATTCTCGGCCTTTCCACAGCAATATTTATGCACTTAATGCTGTTGGAAAGAAAAATTTGTTCAAGCTTATTTCCATCTCGCATACAGAGCATTTCAAACGGGTAGCTACAATTCCAAAAACGAAGCTTGTTGCACACCGTGAAGGCTTGCTCGTTATTTCTGGTTGTGAGAAAGGTGAGTTTTTCGAAACCGTTCTGAATAAGTCGTATGAGGAAGCGCTGGAGGTTGCACGTTTCTATGATGTGCTTGAAATCCAGCCGATTGATTTCTACATGCACTTAGTTGAGAAGGGGCTAGTAGGCAGCCGAGCTGAGATTGAGCAGGCGCATCGCCGGATTTGCCAAATCGGGGATGAGCTGGGCAAGCCGGTTATTGCTACAGGAAACGTTCATTACTTGAATCCGCGCGACAAAATGTATCGTGACATAACGATTCATGGGATCACTGGTTTTAGCCCGCTTAAGAGTATTCGCAAGCCAGATGCTCATTTCCGTACAACGGAAGAAATGCTGGAGGAATTTGCATTTTTAGGGGAAGCAAGAGCTCGTGAGGTCGTCATTACGAATACAGTTGAGCTTGCTGATCGATTTGAGCCGTATGATATGTTCCCGACGGGACTATTTGCTCCAATTATTGAGGGTGCCGACGAGGAAATTCGCAACACTTGTTATGACACAGCGAAGTCGATGTATGGGGAAGATCTTCCTCAGGTTGTTATTGACAGGCTGGAGAAAGAACTTATTCCTATTATCAAATTTAAGTTTTCTGCCAACTACTTGATCTCGGAGAAGCTTGTTAAGAAATCGAACGCAGATGGATATTTGGTCGGCTCACGGGGATCGGTTGGTTCCTCGGTCGTTGCCACATTCCTGGGTATTTCAGAGGTTAATCCGTTGCCTGCCCATTACTTGTGCAAAAACTCGGATTGCAAGCATAGCGAATGGTTTTTGGACGGAAGTATTCCGAGCGGCTTCGATTTGCCGGACAAATTATGTCCGAAATGCGAGAAGCCGATGAAGGGTGAAGGACAGGATATTCCGTTCGAAACCTTCCTTGGCTTCAAAGGCGATAAAGTTCCCGATATCGATTTGAACTTCTCCGGAGACTATCAACCGATTGCCCATAACTATACAAAAATATTGTTTAGCGAGAAGTGTGTGTTCCGTGCAGGAACGATTGGTACGGTTGCAGAGAAAACGGCCTATGGTTTCACTAAGAAGTATGAGGAAGAGCATGGCAAGAAATGGCGCGGTGCTGAACTTGCCAGACTTGCTAGTGGCTGTACGGGTGTAAAACGAAGCACGGGACAGCATCCAGGCGGTATCGTCGTTGTTCCCGATTATATCGATGTTGAAGATATAACACCTGTTCAATTTCCAGCAGACGATGTGAATGCGGAATGGAAGACAACTCATTTTGACTATCACGCGTTTGATGAAAACTTGCTTAAGCTCGATATTCTGGGGCACGATGATCCGACAATGATGCGGATGCTGCAGGATTTGACCGGCGTTGATCCAACGTCAATACCGATGAATGATCCTAAAGTCATGAGCATGTTCAACTCGACCAAAGCACTTAACGTGCCAGGCGAGCAAATTCGCTCTTCGGTAGCCACTTACGGAGTGCCGGAAATGGGAACGAAGTTCGTTCGTCAAATGCTTCAAGAGACGCAGCCTTCTTCGTTTGCCGATTTACTGCAAATTTCCGGATTGTCTCATGGCACGGGAGTTTGGCTAGGAAATGCACAAGAGCTGATCAAGAACGGCACTTGCAACATCAAGACGGTAATTGGTTGCCGGGATGATATCATGTTGTTCTTGATTTATAAAGCTGGAATGGACGCTGGACTTGCATTTAAAATTACGGAAAGTGTACGTAAAGGTAAAGGCTTGACGCCAGAGTGGATCGAAGAGATGAAGCGATGCAAGGTGCCGCAGTGGTACATTGATTCTTGCCTGCGCATCGAGTATATGTTCCCGAAAGCACATGCCGCGGCCTATGTCATATCGGCAGTTCGCACCGCCTATTTCAAGCTTTATCATCCAATAGAGTATTACGCTACTTACTTTACAGTAAGAGCGGACGATTTTGATTTGGAGCTGCTTTGCCAAGGATATGATGCGATCTTGCGTAAGCTGATCGAGATCGAAGCCAAAGGATTTAATGCGCTCCCTAAAGAGAAAAACATGGTGTCGCAGCTGGAAATGTCACTTGAGATGACGGCGCGCGGCTTCTCCTTTAAGCCTATCGATCTGTATCGTTCTGACGCGACGAAGTTTCTTGTAGATGGGGATTCCCTTATTCCGCCATTTGCTGCCATTGCGGGAATTGGCGATAACGCCGCACGTAATATCGCAGCCTCAAGAGACGATGGCGAGTACTTGTCAATCGAGGATTTCCAAATGAAATCAAAGGCGACAAAAACGATTATTGAGGTTCTTGGAAACATGGGCTGCTTCCGTGGATTGCCTGAATCTAATCAGCTTTCACTGTTCTAGAAGCGGCTTGAATAGAAAAGATTTCTTGTCACTATAGTGCGGTTATGTTATAATTTTTCTGGCAATGATGATTATAAAGACTTTGATGCAGAAGAGTGGGGAAACCCACTCTTTACGTTTTGTTAATGGCAAAATGGCATAGTGCGTATAAACAGGAGGTCAACTGAATTTGAGTACATCCAAAATCAAAGCCGCTGTCCAGGAAATGGTTTCACCATACCTCAGCAGCAATGGATTTGAACTGGTTGATATTGAGTATGTAAAAGAAGGAAGCAATTATTTCCTTCGTATTTTCGTAGATAAAGAAGGCGGCATCGACATCGATGACTGCGGTCGTATCAGCGAATTCATAAGTGAGCAATTGGACAAAAACGATCCAATTACAGATGTTTATTTCTTGGAAGTATCTTCTCCAGGTGCAGAAAGACCGCTTCGCAATGAAGATGAAGTACGTAAAGCAATCGGTAAGCACGTTTACATAACGACATATGAACCGATTAGCGGCGCTAAAGAATTTGAGGGGCTGCTACTTGCTTTTGATGGAGAAAATGCAGTCGTTCGTACAGCCAAAAAGGAATATAGCATTCCTTATGCTAAGGTGGCTGGCGCCAGACTCGCAATCGTGTTCTAAATATTCGTTTCTATATTGAAAGGGGGAAATCCAGTCCAATGAGTATGGATTTTATTGAAGCACTACAAGAAATAGAAAGAGACAAAGGGATTACCAAGGATGTGCTCCTTGAAGCCATTGAGGCTGCTCTTATCTCCAGCTACAAAAGAAATTTTAATACCGCTCAAAATGTACGCGTCGATATTAACCGTCATACTGGTGTTATCAAAGTATACGCCCGCAAGACTGTTGTTGATGAAGTACTAGATCCGCGTCTGGAAATTACAGTGGAGGCTTCAAGAGAAATCAATCCTCATTATCAGCTTGACGATATTGCGGATATTGAAGTTACGCCGCGTGATTTCGGACGTATCGCTGCTCAAACAGCGAAGCAGGTTGTTACTCAGCGTATTCGTGAGGCTGAGCGCGGACTGATTTATAATGCTTTTATCGATAAAGAGGAAGATATCGTTAACGGTATCGTTCAACGTCAGGATGTTCGCAATTTATTTGTGGATCTAGGCAAGGTTGAGGCTGTATTGCCTTTGACTGAGCTTATGCCAACTGATAAGTTTAAGCATGGTGACCGCGTGAAGTCGTATATCACGAAAGTTGAGAACACGACTAAAGGTCCTCAAATCATTTTATCCCGCACGCATCCTGGCCTTTTAAAACGTTTGTTCGAGCTTGAAGTGCCTGAGATCTATGACGGAGTAGTAGAAATTCGTTCGGTTGCTCGTGAAGCTGGCTTCCGTTCAAAGATTGCGGTTCATTCCCGTAACTCCGAGGTTGATCCAGTCGGTTCATGTGTTGGCCAAAAAGGACTGCGCGTTCAGACGATCGTAAACGAGCTTAAAGGTGAAAAAATCGATATCGTTCGTTGGTCTGAAAGCGTGGATGAATATGTTGCGAATGCACTTAGCCCTTCAAAGGTGCTAGAGGTTATCGTATTCGAACAAGAGAAGATGGCCAGAGTAATCGTGCCGGATTACCAACTATCGCTTGCGATCGGTATTAAAGGTCAGAATGCAAGGCTTGCTGCCAAGCTGACTGGCTGGAAAATCGATATCAAGAGCGAAACGCAGGCAGAGCAGGAGTATGGACGTCCGAAATCAATGACTACGGTCATGCATCAGGATTCAGTATCCATCGACTAATCTGAATTTTTCAACAGATACGCGTCAATTCAGCTGGCAGAGGAGGGGTGTACAATGAGACCGAGAAAAGTACCGCTTCGCAAATGCGTCGCTTGTCAGGACATGATGCCGAAGAAGGAACTCATTCGGATTGTGCGGACACCGGCCGAAGAGGTGCAGATTGACCTGAAAGGCAAACAAGCTGGCCGCGGTGCATATTTATGTGGTAAAGTCAGTTGCTTTAAATTAGCGAAGAAATCCAAGGCGCTTGATCGAGCACTGAAGCAGCATGTTGGTGAACACATTTACGATCAACTTGAGCAGGATTTTATAGCGGTAGAGGAACAGTTTATTGCTGGTAAGGAGCTGATAAGCGATGAAGCAGAATAAGAGCTTATCACAGCTTGGCATGGCAATGCGTGCCGGAAAGCTGATTACAGGCGATGAAATTGTCCTCAAAGCTGTAAGAAATAAACAAGTGCATCTCGTTATCCTTGCAGGAGATGCTTCAGACAATACGAAAAAAAAGTTTCGTGACAAATGCAACACCTACGGAATACAACTCGCCGAAGCATTCGACCGTGAGCAACTAGGAAAGGCGATTGGTAAGCCAGAACGGGTTGTAATAGCGGTAACCGATGCGCAATTCGGAAAAATGATTGCGAGTCATCTGAGCCATAATACGGAGGTGGATCATATTGGACAATAAACAAGACAGCAAGGACAATAAAGATAAGCTGCGCGTTTACGAGTATGCCAAGTCACTTAATATGAGCAGCAAAGAAATCATAACGATCCTAAAAAGACTTGATTTGCCAGTCAATAACCATATGAGTGTCATGGAAAACGAAATGGTAAATAAGGTTGAAGGTTTTTTCCGCAATATTAAACAAAATGCAGCTGCAAAGCGCGCGCAAGAAACAACAAATGTAACGGTTTCTTCCGCTCAACCTACTGCCAACAAGCCGCAATCGCAGCAGCCACAACAGCAGGAGAAGAAGCCGCAGCCAGTACAAGAAAATAAAAATACGAATCAAGACAGACAGGGGCCTATGAATTCTATTAATACGAAACCACAAACAACCCAACAGCAGTCAGAACAAAGACCAGCAGGACAACAAACAAGTCGTCCAGCATCACAATCAAGCAGCAACCGTCCATCACAAGGCAGTTCTAATTCGAGCCGTCCAAGCCAAGGACAAGGCGGACAAGGTAATCGCCCAGCGGGCTCTAACGCGGGTTCAAGCCGTCCATCACAAGGTCAAGGCGGACAAAGCAGCCGTCCAGCATCATCTGGACAAAGCCGTCCTTCACAAGGCGGACAAAGCAATACTGGCAGCCGTCCAAGCGCTCCGCGTTCAGACGCAAGCAGCCGTCCAGCACCATCTGGCCAAAGTCGTTTCGACTCTAAGCCAGCACAAGGACAAGCGCGCGGTAACGACAACAGAAACGCAAGACCTGGCCAAAAAAGATTTGAAGACGGCAAACCAGGCGGCTTCAGAGGCAACAATGGCCGTGGTGGTCAAAAAGGTCGCGGCGGCAAGTTCCAACAACAACCGCCACGCGAGAAAATTGACAATACGCCAAAGAAAATTATTGTACGCGGTACAATGACTGTTGGCGAATTGGCAAAATTGCTGCATAAGGATGCATCAGAAGTTATTAAAAAACTGATTTTCCTTGGCGTAATGGCTACGATCAACCAAGAAATCGATATGGATGCGATTCATTTGATCGCAACAGACTACGGGGTAGAGGTTGAAGTGAAAATTCCTGTTGAGGAAGATTCCTTCGAAACTGTAGAAGAAACAGACGAAGATGAAAATTTGGTGACACGTCCACCGGTTGTTACCATTATGGGTCACGTTGACCACGGTAAAACAACTTTGCTTGATGCCATTCGCAAAACGAATGTTACAGGCGGAGAAGCCGGCGGAATTACACAGCACATCGGTGCTTACCAAGTTGAAATTAACCATAAAAAAATTACGTTCCTCGATACACCTGGTCACGAAGCGTTTACGCTTATGCGTGCACGCGGTGCGCAGGTAACGGACATTACGATCATCGTAGTAGCAGCTGATGACGGCATCATGCCGCAAACGGTTGAAGCCATCAACCATGCAAAAGCAGCTGGCGTTCCTATTATCGTAGCGGTTAACAAAATCGATAAACCAGAAGCGAATACAGAGAAAATCAAACAAGAAATGACTGAATATGAACTCGTTCCGGAAGAGTGGGGCGGCGACACTATTTTCGTCGAAGTTTCCGCTAAACAAAGAATTGGTCTTGAAGGCCTTCTTGAAATGATTTTGCTCGTTGCTGAGATGAATGACTACAAAGCTAACCCGAACAAACGCGCTCGCGCTACGGTTATCGAAGCTGAGCTTGATAAAGGTAAAGGTCCTGTTGCACGTATTCTCGTTCAACACGGTACTTTGAAAATTGGGGATGCTTTTGTTGCAGGTAACTGCTTCGGCCGTATTAGAGCAATGGTTAATGATAAAGGCCGTCGCTTAAAAGAAGCAGGTCCTTCCACGCCAGTAGAAATTACTGGTCTAACAGAAGTTCCATTAGCTGGAGATCCGTTCATGGTATTTGAAGATGAGCGCAAAGCCCGTGATATTGCTGATCGTCGTTCCATTAAACAGCGTCAATCAGATATGGGTGCGAATACACGCGTAACGCTTGATGATCTGTATAACCATATCAAAGATGGTGAAATTAAAGATCTGAACGTTATTATCAAATCCGACGTTCAAGGTTCTTCTGAAGCACTTAAAGGCTCGCTCGCAAAAATTGAAATCGAAGGCGTTCGCGTAAAAATCATCCACAGCGGTGTTGGCGCGATTACAGAATCGGATATCATTTTGGCGTCAGCTTCCAATGCTATCGTAATCGGATTTAACGTTCGTCCTGATCCACAAGCAGAAGCAACAATTGCACAAGAAAAGGTTGACGTTCGTATGCACCGCGTCATCTACAACGTAATCGATGAGATTGAACAAGCAATGAAAGGCATGCTTGATCCAATCTACAAAGAGGTTGTTATTGGCCACGCTGAAGTTCGTAACGTATTTAAAGTGACTAAAGTTGGCGCAATTGCAGGTTGTATGATTACTGACGGTAAAATTTCTCGTAACGCTGAAGCACGTTTGGTTCGTGGCGGTATCGTTGTCTTCACAGGCAAAATTGAATCCCTAAAACGTTTCAAAGACGATGCTAAAGAAGTTGCAGCAGGTTATGAGTGCGGTATCACGCTTGATCGTTTCAACGATGTTCGTGAAGGCGATATTATCGAAGCATTTGTCATGGAATCAGTAGAGAGGTGAGTAAAGCATGGCAAAAATCCGAGTAGGGCGGGTCGGCGAACAGATTAAAAAAGAGCTGAGCCAAATTATACAAACAGAGTTGAAAGATCCTAGAATCGGATTCATTACTGTAACAGGTGTTGAAACATCAAGTGATCTCTCACAAGCAAAAGTGTATTTAAGCGTGCTTGGCAGCGAAGAGCAGAAGGAAGCGACGCTTAAGGCACTAGCGAGCGGAACAGGATTTATTCGTACAGAGCTTGGCAAGCGCATGCGCCTTCGCCATACACCCGTATTGCTGTTCAAGTTTGACAGCAGTATTGAATATGGCAGCCGCATCGAGGCATTGCTTGAAAACATCAACAATGGGAATTCAGCTCGATGATAAATCAAAGCAGCTATTCGATGCAGCTAGATGAAGCGCTGGCGTTCATGAAAACTTACGATCATTTTTTGGTCGTATCACATGTACAGCCTGACGGTGACGCTATTAGTTCTACTGTTGTCGTAGGCTGGATGCTTGAGAAACTTGGGAAGTCGGCAGTACTGATTAATGAAAGCGAGCTGCCGTCCAGACTTCGTTTCTTACATCAATTTGATTCAATTCTCAATTACAAGCGCGATGTAAATCAGCAAACATTTGATGCCATTATTTCGGTCGATTGTGCGGATTTCAAACGTATTGGAGAGGTAGCGAGCAGCTTTGCACCAGATGCAAAGCTGCTTAATATCGATCATCATCCAACAAACAATGGATTTGGCACCATAAATGTTATACAGGCAGAAGCTGCGGCTACTGTTGAAATATTGTATGATTTAATCGAGAGAGCAGAAATCGCATTAGATGTGAATTGTGCAACAGCAATCTACACTGGTTTATTGACCGATACAGGCGGGTTTCGTTATTCCAACACGAGTCCGCGTGTCATGGAGATTGCCTCGCATTTGCTCGCTTTAGGTGTGTCCGGCAATGAGCTCGCTGATCATCTTCTAGAGAAAATGACTATGGCGAAGCTCAAGCTTCTCCAGCTCGCACTCAATCGCCTCACATTTACGGATAACTTAGAGATCGGCTGGGTCTATATTGGCAAAGATGATTTGCGCAATACAGGTGCTGTTCCTGAAGATCTAGAAGGAATCGTGAATTATGCGCTTAATGTAGATGGAGTTGAAGTCGGCATTCTATTTAAAGAAACAGAAGAAGGTGCAGTCAAAGCAAGCATGCGTTCAGCAGGCAAAGCCAATGTAGCCGCAATTGCGCAAGCATTCGGTGGTGGCGGTCATGTGCGTGCAGCAGGATGCCGGATTGAAGGTTCTTTAACGACCTCGATTGAAGAGCTAGTGGAAGCAGTCAGAAAGGCGTTGATTTAAGCGATGGACGGCATTTTGGCAGTTTGGAAGCCTGAAGGCTGGACTTCTCATGATGTGGTTGCAAAAGTACGCCGAGTGCTAAAGATGAAGCGAATTGGTCATACAGGAACGCTTGATCCTATGGTTACGGGTGTATTGCCGCTATGTCTTGGGCGTGCAACGAGAGTAGTCGAATATGTGCAAGAGCGGCCTAAGTCATATGAAGCCGTATTGCAGCTTGGAATTGCAACAGATACAGAGGACATAACGGGTACAGTTATTGCGCGGCAATCGCCAATATCGGTTACAGAAGAGGATGTTCGCCTTGCACTGTCGCAGTTTTTAGGCGAGATTGATCAAGTACCTCCCATGTTTTCCGCTGTCAAAGTTGATGGCAAGCGATTGTACGAGTTAGCTAGAGAAGGAAAGACCGTTGAGCGGAAATCGAGAAAAGTAACGATTCATCAAATAGATCTCATTGACACTCAGCTCGATCTTGATCAGCCTCAGATTTCGTTTTCTGTCGTTTGTTCAAAAGGTACATACATTCGCACGTTATGTGTGGACATCGGCAAAGCACTAGGTGTTCCTGCTACAATGGCCCATTTGACGCGAACGATGTCAGGCGGCATTACAAAGGAAAGCTGCTTGACGCTTGAGCAAATCGAGCAATTGCAGCAATCCGGTGAATTAAGCGGACATATCATTTCCGCCGATGAAGCCATTACACATTTGGATCGTGTGACGATTCCAGAATCGTTTGGGAAACTTGCACTGCAAGGACAGAAAGTTAGTCTCAGCCATTCAGTGGAACATGAAGCATTGACTTTAGATGGACAACTTATACGTCTTTATAATGATCAAAGCTCGTTTCTAGGTATTTTTCAGATTGATTTGAATACAAATGTTTTCAAGCCAATCAAAGTGTTTTCAGCTTAGCTTATCGTTGTAGAAAGTTAATAGGAAATGCAGGTGCTTCAGCGTTGGAAATTATTCCATTAAGTTTTCCTTTAAACGGTTTGTCCACGTTGTCGCTGGACAAACCGCTTTCCATAGCAATCGGTCATTTTGACGGGGTTCATCGTGGACATCAGAACGTGATTCGCCAAGCTGTAAATGCGGCGAAGGAATCCGAGATGCTATCAGCGGTTTTGACATTTGATCCTCATCCGAAGGAAGTTCTCGGACAAGGTGAGCAATATTATCGTTGCCTTACGCCTTTTGATGCGAAGACAGCGTTATTTGCAGAGCTTGGCGTAGATCTTGTATTCATAATGAAGTTTGATCTTGAGTTTGCTTCAGTATCACCTGAGCGCTTCGTCAATGAGGTTCTGCGCACACTCCGTGCTAAGCAGGTCGTTGTAGGCTTTGATTTCAACTTCGGCCACAAAGGCTCAGGTAATGCAGAGACTTTGAAGCAGCTGGCAGAGCCTGATATTTCTGTTCATATCATTGAGCCTTTGATCGAGAACGGGGTAAAAGTAAGCAGTACTTATATCCGTGAAGCACTTGAGCAAGGTGATCTTGAACTGGCAGAACGATTGCTTGGCAGGCCATATGAAGTTGAAGGGATCGTTGTTCATGGGGACAAAAGAGGTCGTACGATCGGGTTCCCAACAGCAAACCTGCAATTTAATGCCCCATATATCGCGCCAAGACTTGGCGTTTATGCGGTAATGGCTTGGGTTGGTGATACCGCATACCCTGGTGTTTTAAACTATGGCTTAAAACCAACCTTTAATAAAGATGAGCTGAAACCTGTAATGGAAGCTCATTTGTTTGACTTCAACAGCGATATATACGGTGAGCATATGCGTTTGCAATTGCTATCGTTTATCCGTTCGGAGAAAAAATTCAATTCCATTGCCGAGCTTGTTGAGCAGATTGGATCTGATTCTGAGCAAGCGAAGGCGATCCATGGTTACAACTAACTGATCGTATCATCCATTCGTGTGTAAACGAATGTTGGGCATTCTTTATTTATGATCCTCGACATTCGTCCACCTTATGTGTTATACTATACAACGTTGTAAGTAGTCATACATTTTGTGTGACATACGGACAAACTTAACCTTAGCTTGGATGTCCGATCTCACCGACGGCTTCGAGGCTAATGGCGATTATCAAGAAGGAGGTGAATTAGGATGGCAATTACACAAGTACGTAAAAACGAACTGATTGAGACGCATAAGACACATGCAACTGACACGGGTTCCCCGGAAGTTCAAGTGGCTATCCTGACTGAAAACATCGTTAACTTGACTCAACATTTGCGGGAGCACAAGAAAGATCATCATTCCCGTCGTGGTTTGCTCAAGATGGTAGGTCAGCGCCGTAAGCTGCTTGCATACCTTAAAAACAATGATGTTAGACGTTACAGCGCATTGATCGAAAAACTCGGCCTACGCCGCTAAAACATGCGTAAAGAAAAGCAACCTGGTTGTCCAGCCGTCCGGGAATAACGGATGAGCGGATTCGGGTTGCTTTTTGTAATAGGGAAACACTCGGAATAAACTGCCCATTAGCAGTGAAATAGACTAATCGAATAACTATTAGGAGGGATAAAATGGTACAACGAATTGAGATGATGGTAGGCGGAAGACCGCTATCCATTGAAACTGGCCGCCTTGCGAAGCAGGCGAATGCAGCAGTCACTGTTCAGTATGGTGATACTGTCGTATTGTGTACGGTAACAGCGTCAGCAGGTCCGAAGGATCTGGATTTCTTCCCATTGACTGTTAACTATGAAGAACGTTTGTATGCTGTTGGTAAAATTCCAGGTGGATTCATTAAACGTGAAGGCCGTCCAAGCGAGAAGGCGATTTTGTCCAGCCGACTTACGGACAGGCCTATTCGTCCGTTATTCCCAGAAGGTTTCCGGAATGACGTTCAAGTCATGAACATTGTAATGAGCGTGGATCAGGATTGTTCGCCAGAAATTGCGGCTATGATCGGTACTTCTGCTGCACTATCCATTTCTGACGTTCCTTTTGACGGTCCAATTGGCGGAGTAAACGTTGGACGTGTTAATGGCGAATTCATTATTAATCCGACGGTAGAGCAAAGCGTAGAAACGGATATTTTTGTAGTTGTCGCAGGAACGAAAGATGCGATCATGATGGTGGAAGCAGAAGCAAACGAAGTTTCTGAAGCAGTAATGCTTGAAGCGATTATGTTTGGTCATGACGAAATTAAAAAGATCGTAGCAAAAATAGAAGAGCTGCAAGCTGTAGCCGGCAAACCGAAAATGGAAGTTAAGCTACATACTGTAAATGAGCAAGTGAATGCTGATGTTCGCGCTTATGCTTCTGCTGGTTTGGTTGAAGCGATTAAGGTTGAAGAAAAGCATGCTCGTCAAGAAGCAATTGACGCTGTTAACAGCGCAGCAGTTGCTCACTTTGAAGAGCAATATATCGATACGCCAGAACTTCTCTCTGATGTTAAAGAAGTTCTTTATGACATCGTGAAGGAAGAAGTACGTCGTCTTATTTCTCATGATAAAGTTCGTCCAGATGGCCGTTCGCTTGATGAAATTCGTCCAATCGATTGTGATGTGGCAATTTTGCCTCGCACACATGGAACAGGGCTGTTTACTCGTGGACAAACACAAGCACTAAGTATTTGTACACTTGGCGCAATGGGCGACGTTCAAATTTTGGATGGTATTTCACCAGAAGAAACAAAACGTTTCATGCATCACTATAACTTCCCGCCGTTCAGCGTTGGTGAAGCTCGTCCGCTTCGTCCGCCAGGCCGTCGTGAAATCGGGCATGGTGCTCTCGGAGAACGTGCACTTTCCAAAGTTATTCCATCTGAAGCTGAATTCCCTTACACGATTCGTCTTGTTTCGGAAGTTTTGGAATCTAACGGTTCTTCTTCACAAGCAAGCATTTGCGCAAGCACACTTGCTATGATGGATGCAGGGGTACCAATCAAAGCGCCAGTAGCTGGTATTGCTATGGGTCTCATTAAAGATGGCGATCACTTTGCAATTCTTTCTGATATTCAAGGGATGGAAGATCATCTCGGCGATATGGACTTTAAAGTTGCAGGTACAGCTGAAGGCGTTACAGCTATTCAAATGGATATCAAGATTGCCGGCATCAACCGCGCTATTTTGGAGCAATCGCTTGAACAAGCTCGCCAAGGCCGTATTTTCATCCTAGGTAAAATGCTCGAAAGCTTGCCGACTACTCGTCCAAACTTATCGAAGTATGCACCGAAAATTTTGACGCTTCGCATTAATCCGGACAAAATCCGTGATGTTATTGGCGCAGGCGGAAAAATCATCAACAAAATCATTGAAGAAACTGGCGTGAAAATCGATATCGAGCAAGACGGAATGGTATTTATCGCTTCTTCAAACGAAGAGATGAACCAAAAAGCTAAATCGATTATCGAAGGTATTGTTAAAGAAGTGGTTGTTGGTGAAATTTATATGGGTACGGTTAAGCGCGTTGAGAAGTTCGGTGCTTTTGTTGAAATTCTGCCGAACAAAGATGGACTTGTCCATATTTCTCAATTGTCAAATGAACGTGTTGCAAAAACAGAGGATGTCGTTAACATTGGCGACCAAATCAAAGTTAAAGTAACCGAAATTGACGGACAAGGCCGTATTAACTTGTCTGCCAAAATTTTGATGACGCCAGAAGCATCGCCGCAATAAGCTTTTAAGGCTTGGCGGTCATATTAATAAGAAGAAAAGAGACAGATTTGATCTGGCTCTTTTTGTTTTTTTAAGCGACATCGGGTCACCATCTAGCCCATCCGCTGCATATTCTCGTCCTACTTTTCATACATATGAATTAACATGCCGAAATAAGGTCAAGCTTAGGAAGCGTGCGAGGACTTATATGGGAGTGGGAATAATGATGCTTAGAAAATCAGCTGCAATTGTGGCAAGCATGCTTCTAGTGCTTGTATTCGTCAGTATGAACGACGACATATCAAAATTTCTCTCTTCTTTAAAATATGATAATAAAATGGTTTATGCACAATATTCTTATACGCAATCGGAGAAGCAGAGGCTGCTGAACATGATTTCAGAAGAAGCAGATAAGCTGAATATTGCACCAGTAGACGCGCGGATTGATCGTGTTTGGAGAGCTATTCCAGGGTATAACGGCTTGGAAGTCGATGTGGATAAAACACTCGAAGCTGCATTGCTCGCTCCGCCTTCTCAAACCATTCCTTATGTATATAAAGAGGTTGAACCCGAAATTAGCCTTAATGATCTTGGTCCACATCCGATCTTTCGCGGCAATCCCAACAAAAAGATGATATCGCTTATGATCAATGTTGCTTGGGGCAATGAGTACATAGATTCCATTTTAAAAACACTTAAACGTGAAAAGGTGAAAGCTACCTTTTTCCTTGATGGCAGTTGGCTAAGTAAAAACGCTGATGTTGCTAAGCAAATACAAGCTGAAGGACATGAAATGTCTAATCATGCGTATACTCATCCTGATATGAGTGCGATTAGCAGGGAAGCGCAATACAATCAAATAGCCAAAACCGAAGCTTTATTAAAATCGAGCTTGAACGTAAACAACAAATGGTTTGCTCCGCCTTCGGGCTCTTTTAATCAAGCTACTGTCCAGATCGCCGAGGAGCAGGGGTTAAAAACGGTGCTGTGGACCATTGATACGGTTGATTGGCAGAAACCGCCGGCAGATGCCGTTGTGCGCAAAATTGCAGCGAAATTAGAGCCTGGAGCGCTAATATTAATGCATCCTACAGCCACAACACGAGATGCGCTGCCTGGCATAATTGCTACAGCTAAATCAAAAGGCTACGCGATAGGAACGGTTAGTGAGACGCTTTCCTCCAAGCGGATTCCCGATGAAGTTGAGGGAGCGGACTGATTCTGCTATAGTAAAAACATTCATGTTTAGAGTCACATGTATATGATGTCAGTTTTGTAAGGCAAAATGATGAGACGTATAATTATGATCATTTTGCTGCACAAAACATGAGGAGGACTACTGATGAACAAATACACACTTAGCAATGGATTGCGTGTTGTCGTTGAATACATACCGACAGTAAGATCAGTATCGTTTGGCATATGGGTCAAAACGGGCTCACGCAATGAGACACCTGAAAATAACGGCATCTCCCATTTCATTGAACACATGCTGTTCAAAGGCACAGAAAGCCGTACTTCAAAGGACATAGCGGATTTATTCGACGGTATAGGCGGAAATGTCAATGCGTTTACCTCGAAGGAATATACGTGTTATTTTGCCAAGGTGCTTGATGAGCATTTGCCGCTTGCCGTAGACGCTCTCTCGGATATGTTTTTTAATTCCCAGTTCGATCCGGAAGAATTGGCGAAAGAAAAAAATGTTATTCTAGAGGAAATCTCTATGTATGAGGATACTCCGGATGATAAGGTGCATGACGAAGCTTCTCGTGCAGCATTCGGTGAACACCCGCTTGCTTATTCGATACTGGGGCTTGAGGATCGTTTGACTGCCATGACCTCCGATACGCTTCGCGGATATATGAATGATACGTATACACTTGAGAATGTAGTAATCAGTGTTGCGGGCAATGTTGAAGAGCAGAGCTTGCTTGCGTTAATGGAACAATATTTTGGAAGCTTTAAGAATAGCAAGCCAGCCTCATCCATCATTACGCCTCCGGCATTTCATGGCGATTATTTGTTTTACAAAAAGAAAACAGAGCAAAACCATCTATGTGTTTCTTTCCCGGGGTGCTCGATTACCGATTCAAATTTGTATGCCATGATTCTTCTTAACAATGCTATAGGGGGCGGAATGAGCTCGAGGCTGTTCCAAGAAATAAGAGAGAAGCGCGGACTCGCGTATTCTGTCTATTCCTATCACACTTCCTATGCGGATACTGGCTTGTTTACTTTATATGCTGGAACGGCGCCTAAGCAAACGAAGGAAGTACTTGATTTAACGATGGAGCAGATGAACGAGCTGTCCGTAAAAGGATTAGGCGAGGATGAACTGCACCGCGGCAAGGAGCAATTGAAGGGCAGCTTGATTTTGAGCTTAGAGAGCACGAGCAGCAGAATGAATCGATTGGGCAAAAACGAGTTGATGCTCGGTCATCATTACACGCTTGATGAGCTGTTGAAGCGTATCGATTCGGTGCAGATGTCAGATGTAGTTGATGTTACGAAGCGTATGTTAGCTGCTCCTTTCTCCGTTGCAATGGTCGGAACGAATGATAAAGCAGCAGCAGAGCTCAGGAGGGATCAATTTGTATCAAGTTCAGTTTAAACGATTAGAAGGAAATGAAGATATAGCCATACCGAAAAAAATGTCCGAATGGGCAGCTGGCTTTGATCTGCAAGCTTCTGTAGGAGAGCCTGTTGTATTGCAGCCAGGCGAGCGTAAGCTTATTCCTACCGGCTTTGCAATGGCAATGCCCGGGGAGCTGGAGGCGCAAATTAGACCGCGCAGCGGCCTTGCGTATAAGCATGGCATTACTTGCTTGAATTCACCAGGAACGATTGATGCGGACTACCGAGGAGAAGTGAAAGTGCTGCTCGTTAATTTAGGCGATCAGCCGTTTACAATTACGCGCGGGGAAAGAATAGCTCAAATGGTATTCCAACTCGTGCCGGCAGTTACGATTATAGAAGCTGATGAGCTGCCTGACACCGTACGAGGTGCCGGCGGGTTTGGACATACTGGCGTTTAAGCGATTTGAATTCATAAATGAGTATTAAGAAGATCGGGCATATGCCCGATCTTTTTTTCTTTTTCACCCCGCTCTGGGCGCAAGCATAAGATGATCTAGAGCTATTAGCAAGAAAGGAGTGAAGCTTAATGCTAACAGGCGTTCAAGTGCTGCTGCTTGGTGGTGATGCAAGGCAGCTGGAGGTAATTCGAAAGCTGACTGAGCTTGATGCTGCTGTCACAGTTTCGGGTTTTGACGGCTTGCATTCGTCACTCGACGGAGCGGTACAGGCGGAGTTCGAGGAACAGCTTTTTGAATCCGTCGATGCGTTGTTGTTGCCTGCCGTAGGCACTGATGATCAAGGGATCATCCAGAGTGTTTTTAGTGACCGACAAATGCAGCTGGCAGACAGCCATTTTGCAAAGCTGCCAAAACATTGCACAGTATATACAGGAATGGCGAAGCCTTATTTGCGTCAGCTATGCGAGCAGCATTCACTGTCGCTCGTTGAGCTGTTTGACCGTGATGATGTTGCCATATACAATTCAATTCCGACAGCGGAAGGCGCCTTAATGATGGCCATTCAGAATACGGATATTACGATTCATGGGTCTTCTTCTATGGTGCTTGGTTTCGGTAGAACAGGCTTTACAATGGCACGAACGCTTCAAGGTTTGGGGTCCAAAGTGAAGGTCGGTGTACGGCGTTCAGAGCAGTTCGCAAGAGCGGCAGAGATGGGTTTTGAGCCTTTCTACATCAGTGGTTTATTGCATCATGTGAGCAATATTGACTTGCTTTTTAATACAATTCCGACTATGATAGTCACAGCACAAATTATCGCAAATTTACCTTCGCGAGCCGTCATTATTGACCTCGCATCGAAGCCTGGCGGGACAGATTTCCGCTTCGCTGAGAAGCGTGGCATTAAAGCGATGCTCGCACCCGGACTACCCGGTATCGTCGCACCGAAAACAGCTGGACGTATCATAGCGGATTGCTTATCTCAGTTGATTTTGGACGATACGATTAAGCGGGGGAATGGGATATGAATTGGTCTGGAATTACGGTAGGTTATGCATTGTCAGGCTCACATTGTACGTTTGCTGAAGTTATGCCTGAAATTAAGCGGTTCGTCGATGCGGGGGCCAATGTGGTGCCGATCGTTTCGAATACACTTATGACAACGGACACTAGATTTGGAAAGTCCGAGGATTGGCAAACACAGTTAAAAGCGATTACCGGAAATGAACTTATTTCGACCATTGTGCAGGCGGAGCCACTTGGGCCTTCTAAGCTGCTGGACGTTCTTGTCATAGCACCTTGCACAGGAAATACGACAAGCCGACTTGCAAATGCGATAACGGACAGCGCAGTACTTATGGCTGCTAAAGCCCAAATGCGCAACGGCCGTCCGCTGGTTCTTGCTATTTCGACAAATGATGGACTTGGTTTAAATGCCGCTAACATAGCGAAGCTATTAGTGGCTAAACATATTTATTTTGTACCGTTCGGCCAAGATAACCCGGTGCAGAAGCCTAATTCGCTTGTTGCCAGAATGGATTTGGTCTTGGAAGCATGCGAAGCTGCCCTCTCTGGCAAACAGCTGCAGCCTCTGCTTATCGAACGTCATTCATGACACACGGATAGAGGGGAGACGACAACAGATGTCGTATCAGAAATTGTTTAACGTTGCAGTTGTTGGTGCAACAGGCGCAGTAGGAGAACAAATACTGAAATTACTTGCTTCCAGAAACTTCCCGATCCGAAAGCTTAAGCTGTTATCGTCTGCTCGCTCAGCCGGCACAAAAATTACATTTAAAGATCAGGAGCTTACGGTTGAAGAAGCAAAGCCGGAAAGCTTCGAAGGTATCGACATCGCTTTGTTTAGTGCAGGAGGCGATGTTACTAAAACATTGGCTCCACATGCGGTTAAACATGGTGCAGTATGTATTGATAACACCAATGCATACCGCATGGACGAAAACACACCGCTTGTCGTTCCTGAGGTAAATATTGAGAAGGTTAGCGAGCATAAGGGCATAATCGCTAATCCGAACTGCTCGACCATTCAAATGGTAGTAGCTCTTAAACCGCTACAAGACCGTTTTGGCATTTCGCGTATTATCGTTTCCACCTATCAAGCGGTTTCTGGTGCTGGAAATCTTGCCATAGATGAGATGCTTCGTCAAACTACAGCTTCACTTCAGGGTGAAGAGGTAAACCCAGCTATTCTTCCAGTAGGCGCATTGCCGGTTAAGCATCAAATTGCATTTAATGCGATTCCGCAAATTGATAAGTTTCAAGAGAATGGTTATACGCTTGAGGAAATGAAAATGGTTCGCGAAACGAAAAAAATTATGGGTGACGAGTCTATTCAGGTTACAGCTACATGCGTGCGAATTCCTGTCGTTTACGGTCACTCGGAATCTCTATATGTTGAGCTCAAAAACGACTACGATTTGGAAGAGGTTAAGCAGCTGCTTGCAGATGCACCGGGCGTTACGCTCGTTGATGATCCTGCTAATCAGCAATACCCGCTTGCGACTGATGCTGCCGGTAAGCCGGATGTATTTGTTGGTCGCTTGAGACGTGATCTTGGATCGGATCGCGGACTTAATATGTGGATCGTCTCCGATAACCTGCTCAAAGGAGCAGCATGGAATGCTGTTCAAATCGCTGAACATATCGCAAGAGGTTAATGTATTAAGTAAAAGGTAATAAAGCTTGCTTCTTCCCTGGATCGATCATGGAGGATTATAATATGCGCATCCTGATTCAAAAATTCGGGGGCACCTCTCTTTCTACCGATCATGCCAGAGAACACGTAATTAGTCATATTACCAGAGAACGCAGCAGTGGCCTTGCTGTAGTCGTAGTCGTATCTGCTATGGGGCGTAAGGGCGATCCTTACGCAACGGATACCTTGCTTCAGGTTATACGTGATAATGGCGACAGGCTGCCAGCGCGTGAGCGAGATATGCTGCTAGGCTGCGGAGAAATTATTTCCGCAGCCGCTTTATGCAGCTTGCTCATTGCGAGCGGCATTCCTTCCGTTGTCCTAACCGGAGGACAGGCGGGCATGATTACTGACGAGCAGTATGGGCAAGCCCGAATCAAAGAGATTCGGCCAGATAAGGTGCTTCATCATTTACGTGAAGGAACCGTTGTAATCGTAACAGGTTTTCAAGGAAGCACTGCATTAGGAGATACGACAACACTTGGCCGCGGCGGAAGCGATACTTCAGCTACAGCATTAGGTGCTGCGCTGCGCGCTGAAATGGTCGATATTTATACGGATGTTAACGGGATTTTAACGGCGGACCCTAGATTAGTCGAGGAGGCGAAACCGCTTCCTGTCGTAAGCTATGCTGAAATATGCAACATGGCAAGGCAAGGAGCTAAGGTTATCCATCCTCGTGCCGTTGAGATTGCTCAGCAGGCTCGTATACCGCTCCGCGTTCGTTCTACCTTCTCAAGTGAAACAGGCACATTAGTAACTGATTCTGCTGAGCTTAAGGCTGAGCTGGCGGTTAAGGATCGTCATGTTACAGGAATTGCCCATGCAGCAGGGATTACTCAAATATCAGTAAAGGCTATTGAAGGCCGAAATGACGTGCAGCTGCAAGTGTTTCAATCTATGGCTAAACATCATATTAGTGTTGATTTTATTAATGTAACGCCAAGCGGTGCAGTTTATACCGTATTTGATCATGATGCTAAACGTGCAGTTGATGTACTGAAGGAATGCGGCTTTGCACCTTCAGCTATTAAAGGCTGTGCTAAAGTATCCGTCATCGGCGGTGGTATGAATGGAGAGCCAGGCGTTATGGCGCGTATCGTGGAAGCGCTGACGGAGCAGGGCATTTCAATCATGCAATCGGCTGATTCTAATACTACGATATGGGTGCTCGTTCGTGAAGCGGATATGGTAGAGGCACTTCGTTCTCTGCACGCTAAGTTCGAGCTTCATCGATAGAGCAACTTTTTTGGGAGGAATTCAGATGGAATTTGGAAGACTAATTACCGCAATGGTAACCCCATTTGATGCGGACGGTCATATTGATTGGGAAACGACAGCAAAATTAATTGATTATTTGATTGAGGAGCAGCAAAGCGATAGTCTTGTCGTTTCAGGCACGACTGGCGAATCACCGACGCTCTCCGATGAAGAAAAACTGGAACTGTTCCGATTTGCTGTTAAGCATGCGAATGGTCGTTGCAAAATCATTGCTGGTACGGGCAGCAACAACACAGCCCATTCCATCCATCTGACAAAAGACGCAGAAGCAGCAGGCGTTGATGGCATTTTGCTTGTCGCTCCATATTATAACCGTCCTAGTCAAGAAGGACTTTATCAGCACTTTAAGGCTATTGCTGAAGCAACAAAATTGCCTATTCTTTTGTATAATGTGGAAGGTCGTACGGGAGTCAACATCTCTGTCGAAACGACGCTTCGTTTAGCACAAATCGACAATGTTGTGGCGACAAAAGATTGTGCTTCAACAGATCAATTAACTCAAATTATTAGTGGTGCTCCTGCAGGATTTAAAGTATACAGCGGGGACGACAGTGCTACACTTCCTGCTTTAGCTATTGGAGCTTACGGAATCGTTAGCGTTGCGGGACATGTCGTTGGCGCGCAAATGAAACAATTAATCGAAGCCTATGTGAACGGAAACGTTCAGGAAGCTGCTCGAATAAATGGTATTTTACATCCAATTTTCAGAGGTTTATTCTATTGTCCTCATCCTGTACCTAATCCTGTGGCCGTGAAATTTGCACTTGGCTTAAAAGGTTTGCCAGTTGGAGGAGTTAGACTTCCGCTTGTTACTGTGACCGAGGCTGAGGCCGCATTCTTACGCAATTTACTGGTGTAAATACACGTAATCGTTGATTGCAGCCGGTGCATCCAGCATCGGTTTTATTTTTTTGGGAAGCATATTGCATAATAGCAATATCGTGTTTCACTTGTATTCCAGCTTTTTCTTCATGTATAATGATTTCAAGTGACTGGGTGCGGCAAATATTTGGAAATGAAATTAACGTCAGAGCGGCATCTGACGATAACAACGCATAGGTAAACAATGTTCGGCATTAATTACCTGTGGATCCGTACAAAATAAATATTGCTTTTCCATATTACGACAATACTTACGAGGCCATTATAGCTTCGCAATAATAATTAGATGCTTACGGAGCCGTTCGCTTCGAAATATTTAAGAAAATGCTTACAAAGCTATTTTGCTTCGAAAATTAACCCAATGATTACGAAGCGAATTTCGCTTCGCAAAATTTTAAGGAGGAAAACACTTGTCTAAGAAGAACAACCAGGATAAATTGCTCATTTTTGCACTAGGCGGAGTTGGCGAGATCGGGAAAAACATGTACGTCATCCAATATAACAATGATATCGTTGTAGTTGACTCAGGACTTAAGTTCCCTGAAGAGGACATGCTCGGAATCGATATTGTTATCCCTGACATCTCTTACCTAACGGAAAATCGCGACAAAGTTCGCGGAATTATTATTACACATGGTCACGAGGATCATATTGGCGGTTTGCCTTATGTACTAAAAAGCTTAAATGTGCCATTATATGCAACAAAACTAACACTCGGACTTATCGAAGGAAAATTGAAGGAAGCCGGCTTGCTCGGAGAAACGAAACGTATTCTCATCAATGCAGATAGCGAAATTCAATTAGGCACGATTCGTGCATCCTTCTTCAGAACGAACCACAGTATTCCAGATTCCGTTGGTGTCAGCTTGGATACACCGGAAGGTACTGTCGTTCATACAGGTGACTTTAAATTTGACCATACGCCGGTGAATGAGCAATTTGCTGACTTGCAGCGTATTGCTGAGATTGGCAAGCGCGGCGTTTTGGCGCTATTGTCAGACAGTACAAATGCTGAACGTCCAGGATACACGCCATCTGAAGCACAAGTTGGCGACAATCTAGAGGATATTTTCCGCAAATCGTCACAACGCGTTGTCGTAGCAACTTTTGCTTCCAACGTACACCGGATTCAACAAATTATAAATGCTGCTATTGCAACAAAACGTAAGATTGCGGTTGTTGGCCGCAGTATGGTTAACGTTGTAGGTATCGCTTCTGATCTTGGCTACTTGAATATTCCAGAGGGAATGATTATCGAGCCGGAAGAAGTAAACAAATTAGCTGCTGATCGTGTTGTTATTTTGTGTACAGGCAGTCAAGGCGAGCCGATGTCGGCGCTTACTCGCATGGCACGTTCGACACATCGCAAAGTTGATATTTTACCAGGCGACACCGTCATTATTGCGGCAACACCAATTCCGGGCAACGAAAGATATGTTGGTCGTACTGTTGATGAATTATTCCGCCTTGGTGCAAATGTTATTTACGGAAATGGTTCCGTTTCAGGCGTTCACGTATCTGGTCACGGCAGCCAAGAAGAACTTAAGCTTATGCTTAACTTGATTAAGCCAAAATACTTCATTCCTATCCACGGTGAATATCGTATGCTTCGTCAGCATGCGAAGCTTGGGGAAGCAATCGGAATTGAGCGCGAGAACATCTTCGTTATTGATAACGGTGATACAGTTGAGTTCCAGAACGGCAGCGGCCGCAAAGGCTCGAAAGTACAAGCAGGAAACGTATTGATTGATGGATTGGGCGTAGGCGATGTTGGTAACATTGTATTGCGTGATCGCAAGCTATTGTCGCAAGATGGCATTTTGGTCGTTGTTGTTACATTAAGCAAACAAGATGGCGCGATCTTGTCTGGTCCAGATATTATTTCTCGCGGTTTCGTTTATGTTCGTGAATCCGAAGGTCTTCTTGATGAAGCCAATCGCATCGTGACATCGACGCTTACACGTTTGATGAATGATAAAGTAAATGAGTGGGCATCGCTCAAAACGAATGTGAAGGATGCGCTTGGTCGTTTCTTGTACGAGCAGACTCGTCGTCGTCCAATGATTTTGCCAATCATTATGGAAGTTTAACATATAAATAATTAATGAAAAGAATCGCTTGTCCTTTCCGCAATTGCCGCGGCGGACACAAGCGATTCTTTTTTTATATAAGAACAGAAGACTTTTCTGCTTGGTTTGTCAAATCAAGAGATCTAGACTGTATTTTGTATAAATTTTTGACCAGACCTCATACTATGACGAGCATCAACATAAGAGGGGGATATTTAAATGAATGGTCACACAAACATGCAGTTTACTTCAGAGCAGCCTGAACAACCTATTCCAGACGATAAAAAAAAGGCGAATGCTGTTGTCGAAACGATTCAGCAGCTTGGTCAGACAGCGGCTCCTGCATTGACGGAATCCAATATCTTTTGTATGACCATCATTGGGCAAGTGGAGGGACATCTCGTTTTGCCACCGCAAAATAAAACGACTAAATATGAGCATCTTATTCCACAACTCGTAGCAGCTGAACAAAATCATAAAATTGAAGGTGTGTTTATCGTTCTGAATACTGTAGGCGGTGATGTCGAGGCAGGACTGGCAATAGCTGAGATGATTTCATCACTCAGCAAGCCAACAGTAACGCTCGTGCTTGGCGGAGGACACTCTATAGGCGTTCCGATTGCCGTTGCTGGCGATATGTCGTTTATTGCAGAAACAGCAACGATGACGATACATCCAATTCGTCTTAACGGTTTAGTAATCGGTGTACCACAAACCTTTGAATATTTGGATAAAATGCAGGAGCGCGTCGTACGATTTGTAACTTCGCACTCGAACGTGACGGAACATACATTTAAAGAGCTCATGTTCAAGACGGGGGAGCTTACACGGGATATAGGAACTACGGTTATTGGGTCTGATGCAGTCAAGCATGGTCTGATTGATGCCGTTGGCGGCTTGGGTGAGGCGTTAAAGGAATTAAACCGAAGAATTGAGGCTTCCAAGCTCGGTAGAATTGAGGTGAATATCCAATGACACTTTATACGAATATGCCTCTTGAGGTTGTGCTGGAGGGCTTTAATGACGAAATGGAGCAATCGCAAGAGGTATGGTCAAATGGTGTAAAGATGCAGGTGACTCCCATCGCACCGGGAATGGGGAAAATTATTCGATTATTAGATTGCAGCCTCGACGACTATCTCAATCCAAATTTAATGCCGGGCACGATTGTGAATTATAAATAAGGAACAAACAAATGTTCGTGCAAATGTCTCATAGGAACATTTGCCCACCTATGGTATAATCTTTTACCAGAGGTGACGGATTTGGCAAAGAAAAAGAGACGAAAAAAATCAATTGGCACAAACTTAAAATATGAAGTATATGGAATTTTGCTTATTACAATATCAATTATTGCCCTCTCTGGAGAGGCGGCTGTCGGGCGCTCGTTATCCAAGCTATTTGGGCTTGTGCTCGGCAAGTTTTATTTTGTATTAGCACTAATTGGGATTGTCATTGGACTTGCTGTCATGATCAAACGCGCTTGGCCTAAAGGATGGACGAACAAGCGAACAGGCTTGTTTATCATGGTGCTTGCATTTACACTCATGAGCTCCATATCTGAAATTGATCAAAAGCTGAGCCCTACGGTTGATTTGACAGGGTCGAAGATTTTTAATCAGCTTAGCAGCGATTTAAAATTATCTTTAATAAGTGTACCGGCCGAAAATGATTTACCGATCAGAGACAAAGAAATAAGCGGTGGTTTTGTAGGCGCTATTCAATATTCATTATTTTTCTCTTTGTTCGGGTATTATGGCGCGAAGCTTATTATGTTTGTTATGTTCGCGATCTCTATCATGCTTATGACAGGTAAGTCGTATGTGGAGTTAGGGAGATTGGTTACGACCCGTGGCAATCGTATGTTCAAGCTGCTTGCAGCTAAATGGGAGAAGAGAGCTTCTCTGCGTGCTGCCGCAGCTGCACAAGCGAGTGCCAATGTTGGACAGGCTGATTTTGATGATGATGATGAAACAATTGATGACGATCATGAAAGTTATGTTGCTGCTCCTCCTAAGAAGAAGAAGAGAAGATCTTTGTTTTTCTCTTGGAGACAGGATCAAGATGAGGAAGAGTCTGATACTTCCAGTCATCCGCAGGATGAATGGGTGTTCGAGCCAAATGGAACGGATACGCTTGCAAGCGCGAAGCCTGCCTGGCAAAATGATATCGAACCGCCTTGGGAGAAATCCGGCGCTGATTTACATACAGATTTGACTCCAGATGAGCATGACAGCACGCCGCCATGGGAAAATGCTGGTGATGGTCTTATAATCGACCATGAGCCGCTTGTAGCTAATCGTGATGAAGCATGGAACCAAACGAATCCTATTCAGGAATTAGCCGATTCAGAGCTGCTTAACGATACTCAGGAAGAGGCTGAGGATGATGATACGGATTTATTGGAGCCTGAAATAATCGCGGCTGGTGCTAATTCTTCAGAAGCGCTTGTATATGAGGAAGATACGGAGCAACCGATTCCGAAACGTCCTATTGCCGAAGAGAACGCACCTAAACCTTACCTGCTGCCGCCTTTTACGCTGCTTACTAAACCGAATTTAATGAGCAAAAATGCTGATGCGTCCGACATGTACGACTCTCGCCGAAAGCTGGAGGCAACGCTGGAAAGCTTTGGCGTACGTGCTAAGGTACTGGATGTTGTTCGCGGGCCAGCAGTAACTCGTTATGAAGTTCAGCCGGCAACGGGCGTTAAGGTTAGCCGAATTGTTGGTTTAACGGATGATATCGCTCTTGCGTTAGCAGCTAAGGATATTCGGATGGAGGCACCGATCCCGGGGAAATCAGCCATAGGGATAGAAGTGCCAAATATGGAGGTTTCCGTCGTAACGATGCGAGAGGTAATGGAAACCACTGCGTTTCAAAATGCTGCCTCCAAATTGTCTATCGCGTTCGGCCGAGATATATCTGGACAGACGATCGTAGGCAACTTAGCCAAAATGCCCCATTTGCTTGTAGCAGGTGCTACAGGTTCGGGTAAATCCGTTTGTATTAACGGCATTATTACGAGTATTTTGTATAAGGCTGCGCCAGACGAGGTTAAATTTCTTATGATTGACCCAAAAATGGTTGAGCTGAACGTATACAATGGAATTCCGCATTTGCTCGCTCCAGTTGTTACGAATCCTAAGCGTGCTTCTCTGGCTCTAAAGAAAATTGTTGTTGAGATGGAAAGCCGCTATGAGCTTTTCTCCAAATCCGCAACTCGCAATATCGAAGGCTACAACAATTTAATGGCCGATAATCCTGCAGCTGTTCTTCCTTATATCGTTGTTATTGTGGACGAGCTTGCTGACTTGATGATGGTTGCTGCAAACGATGTAGAGGACTCCATTGCAAGGCTTGCTCAAATGGCGCGTGCAGCTGGTATTCATCTTATCATTGCAACGCAGCGGCCATCAGTCGATGTCATTACGGGCGTTATTAAAGCAAACATTCCTTCCCGTATTGCTTTCGGTGTATCTTCTCAGGTAGACTCTCGCACCATTCTTGATATGGTAGGAGCGGAAAAGCTGCTTGGTCGCGGTGATATGCTTTTCTTGCCGGTTGGAATGTCGAAGCCGATAAGGGTGCAAGGGGCCTTTTTATCCGATCAAGAAGTAGAATCATTAGTAAACTACGCACGCGGTCAAGCCGAAGCGCAGTATAAAGAGGATCTTGTACCGGAAGTTGAAGAGGACTCAACGGATGGGAACGAAATGCTGGATGAGCTTTATGATCAAGCGGTACAAGTGATATTGGAAGCGAAGCAGGCATCGGTTTCCTTGCTGCAGCGGCGAATGAGAATTGGCTATACTAGAGCGGCAAGATTGATCGACCAAATGGAGGCTCGCTCTATTGTTGGTCCTTATGAAGGCAGTAAGCCGCGGGAAGTGCTAATTACACTCGATCAATTTCAAGCTGGAAGAGCTAGCTCATAATTTCCGAAGTTTGCAGAAAACGGAACGAAGTGCATAGAAGTGGGATCAACTTCTCATACTAAAGTTAGGTAACGCTACCTTAAGCGAACTAACTTGCAAGAGAAAGGCAGATCCCATCATGAGAAATCGTTTGATTTTGGTGACCTCGATTATCGTGCTGTTGTTGTTCGGTTCCTTTTCGTTACTGAGCGGAAAGCATGACGGAGTAAAGGAAACGTTCAGCAACGCCACCTTAACTGTTGGCTCAACTGGACAAGACGTAAAAGAATTGCAAGGACGGCTAAAGCACCTCGGTTATTTTAAAGGTGATATAGACGGGAAGTTTGGATCGAGCACAAAAAATGCGGTCACATGGTTTCAATGGAAGTTTGGGCTTAAATCGGACGGTATTGTCGGTGCCAAAACAAAGCTGAAGCTTTGGGAAGCAACAAAAAAATGGACGCCATCAGCAGCAGCCCCGCCTGCTTCCGGTTCTAATTCTGGCGGTAAAGAAGATGCTGGTTCTTCCGGCAATAAGGCACCCATTGGAGGTTCCAACCGATTAGGCTTGTCGGAAAATGACATACAGATTATGGCTAATGCCGTATACGGTGAAGCAAGAGGCGAGCCGTATGAAGGCCAAATCGCGGTTGCTGCGGTTATCATTAACCGTATGAAGTCTCAAAGTTTCCCTAACACGATTTATGGCGTCATCTTCCAGCCTGGTGCCTTTACAGCGGTTGCTGACGGGCAAATTTGGCTTACGCCTAATGCGAAAGCGCGCGAGGCAGTTATGGATGCCATTAACGGCCAAGATCCTTCTGGCGGTTGTCTTTATTATTTCAATCCAGAAACAGCAACCTCGAAATGGATCTGGACAAGAACACAAATTAAAACAATCGGCAAGCATATATTCTGTATGTAACTATAAGCCATTCTCGAAAGGAAGCAGCCGTTACTGCCTAGTGCAGCAGTGGTTGCTTCTTCCATTTCCTATAGGTTAGAATGGTATAGTGATTTGTTTAATGGAATAGATTTACTCTATAACGCGCCGTTGAAAGGAGCAAACCGAGTGTCCACATTTGAAAGAGGGCAGCTGCAGCGCATTCGTCTGCATGTATTGCCTACAAAACGATTCAAAACGTTTGCCATTTCGTTATTTGCGGGACTTTCACTTGAAGAAGCAACAGTAACACCGGTTGCTCTTATTCCGTTTGTACTGAGAAGAGGCACGGCGAAATTACCAGAAACGATTACTTTTCGTGAGAAGCTTGACGATTTATATGGAGCAGGCTTTGGGTTCGATGTATATAAAAGAGGCGACTCTCAGATTGTCCAATTTCGAATGGATGTCATAAATGATGAGTTTGTTTCATCCGATACTCCACTTCTTGCAGAATCGCTGCAATTTCTAGGTGATGTAATAACAGATCCGCTCATAGATCAGAATGGTTTCCATCAGAAGTATGTAGATGCCGAAAAAACGACGCTCAAAAAACGTTTAGAGGCGATCGTCAATGATAAAATTCGATACGCCGCAGAGCGCTGCTTGGAAGAAATGTGCGCGGATGAGCCTTATCGTTTGCATCCACTAGGCAAGCTTGCTGAAATCGAATCCATTACCTCATCTTCACTGTATGATTCCTATTTGCAGTGGCTGGATAATGCAGCACTTGACTTGTATGTCGTTGGAGATACGACGCTTGAGGAAGTAACGAAGCTTGTGGCGAGCGCCTTCAAGTTGAAGGATGGTTCACCATCTACTTATTCCACTCCGAATATCCATCACCCTGTTAAGGAAGTGAAACAGGTCACAGAACGGATGGAGGTCAGTCAAGGCAAGCTGAATTTAGGGCTTCGCACGGGAGTCGGGTATGTTGATGATGCTTATCCTGCTGCATTAATGTACAACGGAATCTTGGGCGGATACCCTCATTCGAAGCTTTTCTTGAATGTGCGCGAGAAAGAGAGTTTGGCTTACTACGCTGCATCCCGTCTTGATGGACATAAAGGGTTATGCACAATTCAATCCGGAATTGAGTTTGCGAATTACGAGCGAGCAGTTGTGATTATTAAAGAGCAGCTTGAAAGCATGCGTCAAGGAAAACTCTCGGAGCTTGAGATGAACCAAACCAAGGCGATGATATCCAATCACCTCCGTGAGCTTCAAGACTCAGCGTATGAGATGATTGCTTATGATTTTAATGGCGTGTTAACGGGTAAAGATCGAAGTGCAGAGCAGCTGCTTGAGCAGGTTCAAGCGGTAACAGCTGAGGATATCGTTAAGGTTGCAGAGCAAGTACAGCTCGATACGATTTACTTTTTGCGCGATCGAAAGGAGGCATAAAAGGTGCAAACCCTAAATTATCCAAATGTTCAGGAAACCTTGTATCGTGAAGTGCTTGATAATGGACTTGAAGTTATCGTACTTCCGAAGGAAGGCTTTCATAAAACGTACGCGACATTTTCTACAAAATACGGTTCCGTTGACAACCGTTTTTCAGTTGGCAGCCAGCCGCCTGTAAAAGTGCCGGACGGTATTGCACATTTCTTGGAACATAAAATGTTTGAAGAGCCAACAGGCGATATTTTCGCAGTATTTGCCTCTCAAGGTGCATCGGCTAATGCCTTTACGAGCTTTGACCGAACCGTATACTTGTTTTCGGCTACGGAGCAAATCAACGCGAATTTAGAGACGCTTATCAATTTTGTTCAGAATCCTTATTTTACGGATACAAATGTGGAGAAGGAAAAAGGGATCATTGAGCAAGAAATCAATATGTACCGCGACAATCCGGATTGGAGAGTCTATTTTGGATTGATTGATGCGCTTTATCATGAGCATCCTGTTCATATTGATATCGCCGGCACTGTCGAGTCCATCAGGCAAATAGATAAGGAAACGCTATATCGCTGCTATGAAACGTTTTATCACCCATCAAATATGTTGTTGTTTGTTGTTGGCGGAGTGAAGGCGGAGGAAGTATTCCAGCTTGTCCGCGACAATCAAAATAGTAAGTCGTTTGAACCTCAAGGACCGATTGAACGTTATTTCGAGAAAGAGCCGGAAACAGTAAAAATTGCGCGTAAGGTAACGGAGCTTCCTGTATCATTGCCTAAATGCATGCTGGGCTTCAAAGAAAAGCAGACAGGTCTTGAAGGGGAAGCGCTTCTTCGTCAAGAAGTAACGACCAAGCTGATGTTGGATGCTTTGATTGGGCCTAGCTCTAAGCTTTATCAGCAGCTGTATGAAAATGATCTGATCTCTGATTCATTTGGAAGCGAGTATAATTCGAGCACGGGTTATGCTTTCTCCGTTATCGGCGGAGATACTCCAAATCCTGATGAGCTTATTAAGCAAATCCAAACGGCGGTTGAAGCCGTTTTGGTAAGCGGTATTGAGCCTACTGCGTTTGAAAGATCCAAACGTAAAAAAATCGGTGGATATTTGCGTATGCTTAACTCCCCAGAAGCAATTGCCGGTGAATTTACAAGATATCGATTCCGTGACAGCGACATGTTCGACGTCCTCGATTTCTATGAGAAATGTACACTTGAACAAGTGAATGAACGGCTCCGCGAGCATTTTGATTTCGATCAGCTTGCAGTATCCATTGTGGAACAGCCTTCAAAATGAAGACGCTCCAACAGATGACGGTTCTTATAACGGGGGGAAGCCGCGGCATCGGAGCAGCTATTGCTAAACGATTTGCAGCGGAAGGCGTAAATATCGTTATCCATTACTTGCAATCTCATGAGACAGCAAATGAAACGGCACGGATGTGTATGGCTCTTGGCGCGAATGTGTTAACCATTTCTGCTGATCTGCGCTCTAAGGAGCAGCTGGAGCGGATGCGGGAGAAGCTGGAGAGCCATAATATGCTTCCCGATATATTGGTTAATAATGGCGGAATTTCACATTATGGCATGTTAATGGATGTGACAGAGGAAGAATGGGATGATGTGATGGCGGTCAACCTAAAAGGAATGTTCCTTTGTTCGCAGCTATTTATGCCGAATATGATTGCACAGCGCTTTGGCCGCATCATAAATGTTTCTTCTATTTGGGGAATGTCAGGTGCTTCGTGCGAGGTTCTCTATTCCACGACGAAGGGTGGCATGAACGCCTTTACTAAGGCGCTGGCGAAAGAGCTGGCGCCGACAGGCGTTACTGTTAATGCGGTTGCTCCTGGTGCAGTTGAGACAGAAATGATGGATGGGTTCAATGCGGAGGAAAAGGCAGCTATTCAGCAGGAAATTCCGGTTGGACGTTTTGGCTCAACAGATGAAATTGCATCACTTGTATATTTTCTTGCACTGCCGGAATCTTCCTATATTACGGGCCAAGTCATTAGTCCGAATGGCGGATGGCATACGTAGTCGGTGGCTGCTGCTTCTTGGGACAAGCTTGTTGCATAATTAGAACAGTGTTTACGCATCATATGACTGTTGATGATTTTTTTCTATACCCTTAGGAGGCGAAGAAACATGTCAACCGTACTTTCTAATTTTGCAACATGGAAGCAATTTTTGGCAGAGCGTGTATCGCAAGCCAAAAAAATCGGCATGACGGAAGAAACGATTTCAAGCTTAGCTTACGAAATCGGTACTTTTCTCGACGAGAAGGTCGATCCGAAAAATGAGGAAGAACGCGTATTGAAGCAGCTATGGGACGCTGGCGATGAAGCAGAACGCAAAACACTTGCATGCTTAATGGTCAAGCTCGTTCAGGAGTCTTAGCAGCAATCGTACGAAATCGTCATCTTCCTTAACAGAAGCAGAAGCAGAAGAGCCTCCTCTAGGAGGCTTTTCTGCAATGTTTCTTTTTGGGTTGCAGGATTGTGACGAAACTTGTAGAATTATGTTTCATGATGTATGTAATCTTTTTTTACATACTTCTACAAGAACAGGTTTAGGACGGTGACCGCATTGGAATCGAAACAATGGTACATGGAATACAAAATACATAAAAACCGCCCGGGATTACTTGGAGATATCGCCTCATTGCTCGGTATGCTTGAGGTTAATATTATGACAATTAACGGTGTGGAAGATAGAACTAGGGGCATGCTGCTTCAAACTGACGATGATGAGAAGATTGAATTGCTTGGCAAAATGCTGCAAAAAGTAGATAATATTACTGTTAACAAACTGAGAACGCCTACAATTGTTGATATTTTGGCAGTGCGCCATGGACGCTACATTGAACGTGACTCTGATGATCGCAAGACGTTTCGTTTTACACGTGATGAGCTGGGCATTTTGGTCGATTTTTTGGGTGAAGTGTTTAAACGAGACGGCAATCAGGTTATAGGTGTAAGAGGGATGCCGCGAGTTGGGAAGACAGAATCCATTATTGCAGGAAGCGTATGCTCGAACAAACGATGGTCCTTTGTGTCCTCCACCTTATTGCGCCAGACGGTTAGAAGCCAGATGTCAGAGGACGAAATGCAGCCGAATACGATTTTTATCATTGATGGTATCGTCAGTACGATTCGTTCAAATGAAAAGCACTACAGCTTGCTTCAGGAAATTATGGCTATGCCATCAACTAAAGTAATTGAGCATCCGGACATATTTATTAAGGAATCCAATTACGATTATAGCCATTTTGATATAATTGTTGAATTACGGAACAACCCAGATGAAGAAATTTCTTATGAGTCTTTTACAACTAACTATACAGACGATTTCTAATCGGAAGGAGGCCGTCTCATGTCTGACTTAGGAGAATTGCTTCGCAAGGCGAGAGAGCAACGTGGATTAACGCTTGACGATATTCAAGAAACGACAAAAATTAGAAAACGGTATTTGGAAGCGATTGAAAGTGGAGACCACACGGTTTTGCCTGGTCCTTTTTATGTACGAGCATTTGTGAAAAATTACTCAGAAGCTGTTGGGCTTGATCCGGACGAAGTGCTTCGTTTGTATCAGCATGAGGTGCCTGCAGCGCCGGTAGAACAAATATCTGAGCCGATTGTATCAAGATCACCAAGACGTGTGCAGTCCCAGTCTTCAGAAAGACTAGGGAAAATCGGCTTCAATGTGATGATGTGGTCGTTTCTTATTTTAATTGTTGTCGTCATCTGGGTGTATGTTATTAATAATGACACAGGTGGTGCCAAACAAACCGACAACAATACTAATATCACGGAAGTTTCCAAACCTCCAGCTACGAACGAGGGAGGAACCGCGGGTGGAAACGAAAACACGCCAACCGACAATCCAGCTCCACCAACACCAACACAAGCACCAACTACGGTTACTTTCGGAAGCAAAGTAGGCAAAGCGGATCAATATGATATCGGTCCTGTTGGCGTTGCCCATAAGGTTGAAGTTAAAGTGAGCGGCGGCAGAAGCTGGTTAGAGGTACGTTCAGACAGCAATCAAGGCGAGAAGCTTTATTCTGCGAATGCTGAGGACGGCAGTGTTGAAACATTTGAACTGACGGGTCCGCTTTATATCAATGTTGGTAGAGCAGATTTGACGGAAATTAAGGTTGATGGCGTTATTGTTCCTGACGGGGACAGAGCGGGCTCGAAGAAGCTGCTGCTTAAACCTCTAATTGACGAAAACGCTCCAACAGGTGGAAATACTGAAACTGGAACTGAATCTGGCACTAACACGGGTACAGGTACAGGTACGGAAACGAATCAAACGAAAACGGAATAATGAATACCGTAACAAAGGAGAGATTGAATTGGCATCAGAAAATGCATTTGATATTGTATCCAAGGTGGATATGCAAGAATTAGCCAATGCGATTAAGCAGGCGGAGCGGGAAATTGAAACACGCTTTGATTTTAAAGGCAGCAAGAGTTCCATTGCACTTGAGAAGGAAGATCTTGTTGTTGCTTCAGAGGATGAGTATAAGCTTAAGAGTGTGCTGGACATTTTATTATCCAAAATGGTAAAACGCGGAGTTCCAATTAAAAATATGGACTACGGAAAAATTGAAGGTGCTTCCGGCAATACGGTTCGTCAGCGCATTAAGCTAAGACAGGGTATTGAGCAGGATGTTTCAAAAAAAATTAATATACTTATCCGCGATTCAAAGCTGAAGGTAAAAAGCTTGATTCAAGGCGACCAACTGCGCGTTTCCGGAAAAAGCTTAGATGATTTGCAAGCTGTTATGAAGCTGCTCAGGGAAGCGGATTTGCCTGTAGAGCTTCAATTTACTAATTATCGTTCCTAACAAGCAAAAACGCCTTCAGCGTCCTCTGGATGCTGAAGCAGCTTTGACGAAGAAATATAAGAAGAGTAGGTGCAAACTATATACTTTCTTATATTTAAAAAGGCTTCGTTTCATCGGTTTCCGAGAAACGGGGCTTTTCGTTTTGGTAAAGCCATAGATGAAAAATGAGGCTTTAGCCGCTTTTGACACGTGTAATGGCATGTATTATACTTGTTTAGACAGCTTTACAGTTGGATCTGGGGGATACATAGATGAGAGAAAAAACACATGCGGTCACTCAAAGCTGCTTAACAAATGAATTGCAGCTGGGACAAAAATCTGATTTTTTTTACAAACAAAGGGTTCGCGTAACGCACACCTATGAGTTAGATCGATCTGAGGAGGGAATTGCGTGAATCTGGCGAACCGCATTACACTAGCCAGAATATTTTTGGTGCCGGTTATTATGTTTTTTCTGCTTATTAAAGTGGATTTGGGGTCGTTCACGATTTCTGACTTCTCCATTACATACAATCAAATTGCAGCGGCACTCATTTTTATTGTGGCAGCAAGCACAGACGGTCTAGATGGTTATATTGCAAGGAAAAACAAAATTGTAACTAACCTCGGCAAGCTGCTTGACCCTTTGGCGGATAAGCTTCTCGTGGCGGCAGTTCTCATTTCACTTGTTGAAATGGATAAACTTAATGCGCTGATTGCCATTGTTATTATCAGTAGAGAGTTTGCTGTTACAGGACTTCGTCAAATCGCACTTTTAGAGGGTTCTGTTATGGCTGCCAGCACTTGGGGGAAATGGAAGACGGCGATTCAAATTACGATGATTATCGCTCTCCTTATTAATAATTTCCCATTCAATTTTATTGATTTTCCATTCGATGTTATCGCAAGCTGGGTAGCAGCTGCTATTACGGTTTACTCAGGCATTGATTATTTCTTGAAAAACAAACATCTGATTCCGGTAGAATAATGGTAAAGCATCTTTCCGTCAAAAAGGGGAGATGCTTTTGCTTATATGCCTGTATTTGCCTGTATTTACTCATACATTTGAATATGAAGGAGAACTTGAATCATGAAAGCAGAAATTATTGCAGTCGGGACAGAGCTGCTGCTCGGGCAAATTGTTAATACTAATGCCCAATACTTATCGCAGAAGCTTGCAGAGTTGGGTGTAGACGTCTATTTTCAGACTGTAGTTGGGGATAATTCTGCTCGCCTGAGGCAAGCCATTGAGATCGGCAGAAGCCGAGCGGATTTGCTTGTTTTTACTGGCGGACTCGGACCAACACAAGATGATCTTACAAAAGATGTATTAGCTGATTATTTGAACCGTGAGCTGAGTATTCATGAGCCGTCTATGTCAGCAATTGAGCAGATGTTCAGCTCGCGCGGCATTCATATGGTGGAGAGCAATCGTCGTCAGGCTTTGATGATCGATGGCGGGGTTCCGTTGGAAAATACAACAGGCTTAGCAGTTGGCAACGGTTTGTCTGTTGATGGAACACTTTATTTGCTGCTGCCGGGACCGCCGCGTGAAATGAAGCCGATGATGGAAGGCGCCGGTGAACGGTGGCTGCGTTCGATGTTGGGAGAGGCCAATCCGCTTTATTCTCGCATTTTAAAGTTTGCGGGGATAGGTGAATCCAACCTCGAAGCTAAGCTTCTGGATCTAATTGATGGGCAGCTTGATCCAACGATCGCACCTTATGCAAAGGAAGGCGAGGTTTCGATACGCGTATCGACCAAAGCGAGCTCTTCCATTGAGGCTGATCTGAAAATCGATAAAAGTGTGCAGCAGATTAAGGATCGGGTAGGCGAGTATTTGTATGCAGAGCAGGATATCCCTCTGGAGGAGGAGGTTATACACCTGCTGAGAGCCTCAAGACGCAAGCTGGCGAGCGCGGAAAGCATTAGTGGGGGTTTGCTTGCCGAGCTAATTACAAACGTTCCTGGAAGCAGTGGAGAGTACGTAGGAGGGGTTGTCACCTACACCAATATAATGAAGCATCATATGCTCAGCATTCCGATGACTCAACTTGAAGGCGAAGGGGCTCCTGGAGCGATTAGCGATTCGACTGCCGCTTTAATGGCAGAGCGGGTTCGAGAACTCTCCGATGCTGATTTTGGCGTTTCTTTGACAGGAGTTGCTGGTCCAGCACAATCAGAAGGCAAGCCAGTGGGGCTTGTCTATGTAGGAATTGCCGAGCGCGGCAAACCGACCGCTGTTCATACGCTGAATTTGAGCGGCGGCAGAGGCATGATCAGAATGCGAGCAGTAAAGTCTGCTTTGTATCGTTTGTGGCTTGCGCTGCAAGCACGGTAATTTTGTTGATTAGGAATGGCAGATGCTTGTTTGGTAAATGGATGATTGCCATAAATAATGTTTGTCAATTGACGGTTTGACCGTTATAATAAAGCTTAGTTATCGGAAGAACCGTAGCGAAGATTACCTTTGCTGCGGTTTTTTTATGTCCATTTAAGGGGGCGAAGCGAAAAGGCGAATGTATGTTCGAAAAAATGCTTGTCAACCTGCCGGAAAAAAGGTATCATAAAATTATAAATAAAGAAGGATGTGAGTTTCTTGTCGGATCGTCGCGCTGCACTAGAAATGGCTTTGCGTCAAATTGAGAAACAATTTGGTAAAGGCTCCATCATGAAATTGGGAGAATCCACACACATGCAAGTTGAGACCGTGCCTAGCGGTTCGCTTGCTCTAGATATTGCTTTGGGAATAGGCGGATTACCGCGTGGACGGGTTATCGAAATATATGGACCAGAATCTTCTGGTAAAACGACAGTCGCGCTTCACGCGATTGCTGAGGTTCAAAAAATTGGCGGACAAGCTGCCTTTATCGATGCCGAGCATGCGCTTGACCCGCTTTATGCAAGCAAGCTTGGTGTAAATATTGATGAGCTATTGCTTTCGCAGCCTGATACAGGCGAACAAGCTTTGGAAATTGCCGAAGCTCTTGTAAGAAGCGGCGCGGTAGATATTATCGTTATTGACTCCGTTGCGGCACTCGTACCGAAAGCTGAAATCGAAGGCGACATGGGGGATTCTCACGTAGGTCTTCAAGCTCGTCTGATGTCTCAGGCTTTGAGAAAGCTATCGGGAGCAATTAGTAAATCGAAAACAATTGCGATCTTTATTAACCAATTGCGTGAGAAAGTCGGCGTTATGTTCGGTAACCCCGAGACAACACCAGGCGGACGCGCATTGAAATTCTACTCAAGCGTACGTCTTGACGTACGTCGTATTGAGACGCTGAAGCAAGGCAATGACATGATAGGTAACCGTACTCGTATTAAGGTTGTTAAGAACAAGGTTGCTCCACCGTTTAAGCAAGCTGAGGTGGACATCATGTACGGCGAAGGTATTTCCAGAGAAGGTACGCTTGTTGATATCGGTGTTGAGATGGATATCGTTCAGAAGAGCGGAGCATGGTTCTCTTACAATGGCGAGCGTCTGGGCCAAGGTCGTGAGAATGCGAAGCAATATTTGAAAGATCATAAGGATGTTGCCGAAGTTATAGAAAAGCAAATTCGCGATGCGAGCAACTTGTCTGCAGCAGCAACTCAGGCTAATTTCAAACCTGATGAAGACGATGAAGAGTTCGAAGATCTAGAATAAATTGTCCGGCAATTATACGTGTTGATGCTTCGCCGTCCTGTTAGGGACGGCGAAGCTGTGTTTAGAGAGGATGTACCGTATGACCCAAAGCCATTCAAGAACCGAAGAAGAATGGATGATATTATCCGTTAAGCAAGACAAAAAAGAACGGAAATTATACCATCTTTTTGCCGAGTCAGAGAAAGCTATTCTGTCTGTGCATGAAGATATATTGATTCGTTATCGATTGACCAAGGGACAACTTGTAACCGAAGCTCAGGCCGATGAAATACGAATGGAAGATGAGCGCTATCGGGGATATATAATGGCTATCGCTTATTTGGGAGCTAGACCGCGTACGAGAAAGCAGATTGAGCAATATTTGAATCGCAAGTTTTTTGAAGCTGACAATATTCAGTATGCCCTTGACCGTTTAGAAAGAGAGCATATTGTGGATGATGAACAATATGCACGCCAATTTGCGACCAGCCGACTTAAGAATCGCTTAAAGGGTCGACGGTTCATTCAGCAAGAGCTGCAACAGCGAGGCGTGTCGAAAGAAGCCGCAGCAGAAGCAATCGGTTCACTGGACCAGAAAGTGGAATTAGCATCTGCTAAGAAGGCTGCGGAGAAGAAATGGCGATCTTTAAAAGGCGAACCATTTGAGAAAAAACGTAAGCTTATGGGGTATTTAATGCGCAGCGGCTTTCCGGGAGATATCGTGAAAGACGTGATAAAGTCGATCGATCTGGATGGGGAAGAAGACTCATTCGAGGAAGATGATGGGCTTTTGCTTGACAATTGATTTTACGAAAAGATAAAATGAGGTTGTATTCCTTCATTATTGAATCAATTTTCCTTCCAAAAGTTGATTCAATACGATTATTTTCGTCAAATTAGTAAATGTTTAAACGGTTTGAAGCCGGTTGAAAACCTAATATCATCCCAAGCAGTGCCTTGGTGTATGCAACAAGGAGGTGAACAAGATGCCTAATGAGATCATTTGGATCTTGATCTGTCTCTTTGTTGGCGCAATATTCTTTGGGATTGGTTATTTTATTCGAAAGTCGATTGCCGAGGCCAAAATTTCAAGTGCTGAGCAAGCTGCTATTGTAATCGTAGAAAATGCGAAAAAAGAAGCGGAAGCTCAGAAGAAAGAAACTGTGCTAGAGGCAAAAGATGAAGTCCACAAACTTCGTTCCGAAGCCGAGAGAGACATTCGTGAACGTCGCAACGAGGCTCAACGTCAGGAAAGACGTTTGCTCCAAAAAGAGGAGTCGCTGGATAAAAAGTTAGAAGCGCTAGAACGCAAAGAAGAAACTGTAGCCAACAAAGAAAAACGGATCGAAGAAACGCAAGAGCAGATCGACTCCATTTACAAGCAACAGTTAAGTGAATTGGAACGTATATCGAGTCTGACAACGGAAGATGCGAAATCGATCATTTTATCCAATGTTGAACAGGAAGTACGACATGAGACAGCACAGATGATTAAAGAGATCGAGCAGCAAGCGAAAGAAGAGGCCGATAAGAAAGCCCGTGATATTATATCACTAGCTATTCAGCGCTGTGCGGCAGATCATGTGGCTGAGACGACGGTTTCCGTCGTAACCTTGCCTAATGAAGAAATGAAAGGCCGTATTATTGGGCGTGAAGGCCGTAATATCCGTGCTTTGGAAACATTGACTGGTATCGATCTTATTATCGACGATACACCGGAAGCGGTCATTTTATCTGGTTTCGACCCGATAAGACGCGAAATTGCCCGCACTTCTTTGGAAAAGCTTGTGGCTGACGGTCGTATCCATCCTGCCCGCATTGAAGAAATGGTTGAAAAATCTCGTAAAGAAGTGGATGAGCGTATCCGTGAATACGGTGAGCAAGCTACTTTCGAGGTTGGCGTTCATAGCTTGCATCCGGATTTAATCAAGATTTTAGGTCGATTGAAATATCGGACAAGTTATGGTCAAAACGTGCTGAAGCACTCAATGGAGGTCGCTTACTTGACTGGATTGATGGCAGCAGAGCTTGGTCAAGATGTTACGCTCGCAAGGCGTGCAGGTTTGCTGCATGATATCGGTAAAGCGCTTGACCACGAAGTTGAAGGATCACACGTTGAGATCGGCGTTGAGCTCGCTAAGAAATACAAGGAGCATCCTGTCGTTATTAACAGTATTGCCTCCCATCACGGTGATACGGAAGCCACTTCCGTTATCGCGATGCTCGTAGGAGCAGCAGATGCATTGTCCGCTGCACGCCCTGGAGCTCGTCGTGAAACGCTTGAAACGTATATCAAACGTCTGGAGAAGCTTGAAGACATTTCCGAATCGTTTGAAGGCGTTGAAAAATCATACGCGATCCAAGCTGGCCGCGAAGTGCGCGTCATGGTGCAGCCAGAGAAAATCGATGATACAGAAGCATTCCGACTCGCTCGTGATATTACGAAAAAAATCGAGAGCGAACTTGATTATCCGGGACATATTAAAGTTACGGTTATTCGTGAGACACGCGCGGTTGAATATGCAAAGTAAGTAAACAAAAAAATATAAGCTTTTCAGAAAAGTGGCTGCTAGTTAGCCACTTTTCTGTTTGCAGGCGTACAAAAAAGGAAGTGTAATGAATGAACGTATTATTTATCGGCGATATCGTAGGCAATGTAGGAAGAAGCGCGTTAAAGCGAGTACTGCCAGCACTAAAAAGTAAATACAACCCTCATATTATTATTGCGAATGGCGAGAATGCCGCTGCTGGTCGTGGGATTACAGCAACCATTGCTAAGGAATTTTTCGAATGGGGAATCCATGGCATAACGATGGGCAACCA